>CAZATW010000010.1:0-54157 GCA_964488185.1 uncultured Coprococcus sp.
TATCATTGAGAAAAACAAAGAGAAAGTTGCCAACGATTACTTGACACAAACTATCGTGTATCAATCAGTAGAAGTATTATTTAAAATATGATAAAATTGTATAAAGTTATAAAAGATTGGTGAGAAGTATGTCAGTATTTAGTGATAAAAGAGTATTTGGAATAAAGCGAAATAATGTAAGCGGTATCGTAACAGCCGGTCAGGTGTCAGCAAATGATATCATACTCTGGTCTGTTTTTTTGATGCCTGCTCATATAGCGCTATACGGAGCGGGACAGTGTATTATAGGGATAGGACTTTTTGTTGGTAATGTTTTTATGTGGCTGTTTCTTTCAAAAAGAATGAACGCTTATACAGAGATTTCTACAAAAAAGATACATAATGCTCCGGATTTCTTTGAGGCAAGATACGGCTCGGTAAATCTAAAAAATCTATCATCATTGATATGGATTATTGCTTTAGGAGCTATTTTGGTGTCCGTACTAAAAACTGTTGTTGAAATAGCATCAGGGTTATTAAATATGAATAAGCATTTGTGTCTATTTATTTTTTTGCTTTTACTTGTACTTGCTACAATATTGCTTGATAACAGAATAATCGGAATATTCAAAACTATAATATTTGTGGCGGTGATTACTGTTTCCGTTGCTACAATCGCATATGTATTTTTCACCTATAATGCAGGTGAATTGCTGGATTTATATAGAAAATCTAATATTTTGACGGATACCAGCAAATATTTGAATATTTTATATTACAAAGGAAAAAGCATAAAGATTACTGACATTATTTCCATGCTGGCAGTCGGAATCGGCTGCGTCGGTATGCCTCTTATGTATAAGGGGGTTATTAATATACGTGATATCAAGGGACTTGACAGCAGCCGAATATGGGCGGTTGTATTTGAAGGTCTTACTATTATCAGTACCAGTATCGTGGCACTTCTTATTACGCCAATTATACATCCGCATACTTTAAAAGGAAATGAAAACTCATATGACGTTTATAATATGCTGTACAAATCATTACTCGCCGGAGATGAATATGCTGAGCCTGTAAGAATAGCAGCATTATTGATATATATGCTTGCGGTAATTATACTGATGGAGTCATTAATGAGGAATATAACGGAGCATGTTCGTGGTCTTATACCGCCGTTTAAAAAGAACGTATCTATAAATCTCAAGCTGATAATAGATTTGATGGTGATTATTTTTGTGGGAATCGTGATATATGTGTGTACCGCTTGTTTTAATTTCAAATCATTAGATTTTATCATAGTGGGATGGGGGATATGCGCAGGAGCTCTTGCGGCACCGTGTATTATGGCTCTTATGTGGAAGGGAGCAACAAAAACGGGAATGCTTCGTGGCATGGAGACGGGCTTACTTGTATATCTGATATGGAAGTTTGTTCCGATTTTAAATAATATGACAATGTGTGAGGCTACCGGCGTGTGTGCAGATTTAGTTGCGTTTCTGTTTAATTTAGCTGCGATTATTATATTGAGTATGTTTACCAAAAAGACAGATGAAGAAGAGCAAAAAGTATTTGAACAGATGAGGCAGAGCCAGAGATGATATATAATATAGCGTGTGTTGGAAAAATAAAAGAAAGCTATTATACGGAGCTGATAGAAGAATATGCCCGAAGCCTTTGTAATGGGAATAAACTCATCATCAGACAGGTGGCTGATGAACCAATCCCAAGGGGGGCAGGTGCTGCTGTTCATTCAAAGCTGATTAAAGCGGAGGGTGACAGACTGCTTGCAAATATAGGCAATGATGAATTTGTTATTGCCCTTTGTATAGAGGGCAAACAGACGGATACAAAGCAACTGAAGCAAATTCTTCACAAAGCTTCAGACAGAGGCTGTAAGGCGGTAACATTTGTAATAGGCGGTTCACTTGGACTTGATGAAAGATGTGTCAGAAGAGCAGATTATAAACTTAGCTTTTCCAGAATGACATATCCCCACCAGCTGATGCGCGTTATGCTGGCAGAGCAGATAAAGCTTATTTGTGATAATTAGTCTTATTCTCAGTTCATATCGCTATTTGTGATATGTAATATTATGATTGATTGTATATGCCCGATATATTTGTTCGCTTAATGCTACTGCGGTAAGCTGTGAGGACATTTGCGGTACTGTTATGGAAAAAAGGTTCATGTCAGCAGGACATTCGGAAGAATAGCCGATATAATAACAGATTTTTGAAATGCCGTTTGCCATCATACTATTCAGCAAAGCAGCGTATTCTTCAGAAGATATGGTTTCTGCCTTTTGGTCAGCGTAGGTTATTATTGAATGATATGTATTTTTTTGTGGACTGAATGAGGGGGCTTTTTTTGAGCATAATAAATTTAAGCAGCAATAGGGTGATAATCTTTTTATAAATTCATCTATTGCTGATTTTATTTTAGAATCCGTTTTTTTACAATTGATATAAATATTAATTTCCATGGCATTGTCCTTTTCCTTTTGGACTATCATATCACATAAGTGGTATTGACGGATATGGACAAATGCGTTTTTTTAGTTTATATTGTAACAGTTCATTATCAAACTGTACATATTTTTACGAACCGCTTGTGCTTTGTAAAATGTGTAATGGTACGAACCGCATATTACATAGTCATTAAGTGCAATGTATTTTTATATTCTGCCAAATATGTACAGTATAATGAAAATAGTATAGATAAAAATCAGAGAGGCTCTTAAGATGAAGAAGAAAATACTTGCACTGGATATTGATGGAACACTTACGAATTCAAAAAAAGAAATAACACAGAAAACATTGGATAAAATCATGGAAATACAGGAGATGGGTCATGTCGTTGCCATTGCGTCAGGACGACCGCTTCCCGGCATAAGAAGGATTGCGGACATATTGCAGCTCGACAAATATGGCGGATATGTACTGGCTTTTAATGGTGGACGTATTGTTCATTATAAGACAGGTGAAGTTGTTTATCAGGAAAATATAGATAATGAGATTGCTAAAAAAATATATGAATATGCACTTAAGATGGATGCAGGTATGGTTACTTATGAGGAGGATGCTGTTATAACAGGTACACGGATAGATGACTATATGGATATGGAAGCAAGACTGAATCATATGGAAATCAAACAGGTTCCTGATTTTAAGGAGTATATAGATTTTCCGCTAAACAAGTGTTTATTGACCGCTGAAGATAAGAAGGCGGCATTTATAGAAGAAGAGCTAAAGAGCCTCTATGGTGATAAGGTAAATATATTCCGTTCAGAGCCTTTCTTTGTAGAGATTATGCCGCCTGATGTACATAAGGCAACATCACTTAAAAAATTACTCGGTATTCTTGAAATGAGTACAGATGATTTGATTGCCTGTGGCGATGGATATAACGACCTTACCATGATTCAGTATGCAGGCGTGGGTGTTGCTATGGCAAATGCCCAGCAGATTGTTAAGGATAATGCTGACTATATTACATTGAGTAATGATGAGGATGGACTTGTTCCGATTATAGACAAATTTATAATTAATGATTTATAAAAAATATGATATTTCTGTTAAATTAATTGAATTTAATGTAGGTTTGTAGTAGAATATCGTTGTTTATGTTGCAAAATTGTGTATACTTTATTATTAGGAGATTGTTATGAGCAGGCAGGATAATATAGAGAATAGAGGGAAAAAAGGTACTAAAAAGCATAAAAACAGATATTGGCTGGTCGCACTTGTTGTTGAAATTATAGCAATCATTATCATTGTGGTTTTATATATAAACGAATATATCAACAGTCGTCTTGACATGATGGAACATGTGGAATTGGAAGATACGATTGTAAATAATGAGATGGATGAAGCGACCGTTAAGAAGATGACGGAGGGTTACAAGACAATAGCACTGTTTGGTATTGATACAAGAAGCGCAGATATGGAAGAGGAAGGTGTACGTTCAGATACGATTATTATTTGCTGTATTAATAACGATACAAAGCAGGTCAGTCTTGTTTCCGTATACAGAGATACCTATCTGGAACTTGCAAATGATTATAAATCATATGAAAAGGCAACACACGCATATGCATATGGCGGACCGCAAGGGGCTGTAAATATGTTGAATAAAAATCTGGATTTGAACATTTCAGAGTATGTGTCAGTAAACTTTACGGCACTGACAGAAGCAATCGATTCTTTGGGAGGTCTTGATATTGAACTTAAATCCAGTGAGCTTAGTAAGCTGAACCAGTGTATAGACGAGCAGATGAGAATAAACGGTATTCAGTCTGATTATGTATATGAAACAGGTGTGGTTCATCTTAATGGTGTACAGGCTACGGCTTATGCACGTATCAGAAGTACGGACCAGGGTGATATAACAAGAACCTGGAGACAGAGGCTTGTCATTCAGAAAATGATTGAAGCTGCCAAAAGTGCCGGCCTTTCAAAGCTGATGGATTGTATTGATGTGGTTGTGGATGACATTTCATCAAGTCTTGCGAAGGATGAAATCATTGAGCTTGCAAAGGACTGTTTTGATTATGAGATTACAACGACTACCGGTTTCCCATTTACTTATACAGCGCCTACACTTGAAGGTAAGGGCAGTGTTATTGTTCCGGCAGACCTTGAGACAAATGTTATAGCACTACACAGATTCCTGTATGACGATATGGACTATGTTCCTACACAGACCGTTAAGGATATAAGTGCAAGGGTTGTAAGTGACAGCGGGACTTATAACACACTTGATTTGACAACCTTCCAGGTTGAAGATGATGTTGACTCAATAGTACAATAATAACGAATAAAACGACTGTATGAAATGATGTATCATTTTATATGGTCGTTTTTGTAAATTTCAGTTTAAAATAGTGGTATATTGTGATATACTATCTAGGAAAAATTTAGGGAGCATGCTGCTTCAAAATATAAATGAGGTATACGAAATGGAAACGAAAAGGGTACTTTTGAAGATGAGTGGTGAAGCTCTTTCTGGAGACAAGAAGCAGGGCTTTGACGAAAAAACGGTAAAGGACGTTTCAAATCAGGTTAAACAGATTGTTGATAAAGGTATTGAGCTGTGTGTTGTTATAGGCGGCGGAAATTTTTGGCGCGGACGTACATCTGAAAATATGGACCGTGTCAAGGCGGATTCTATAGGTATGCTTGCTACGGTTATGAACTGTATATACACGGCTGACTGTTTTAGAACCTGTGGAATCAAAACGCATATAATGACACCGTTTGTATGCGGTAATATGACAGAGCTTTTTGATAAGGATAAGGCCATTGAATACATGAAAAACGGCGAGGTGGTATTCTTTGCCGGAGGTATAGGACATCCATATTTTTCAACGGATATGGCAACTGTTCTTATGGCTATCGAGTGTGAGGCGGATGTCATTTTATCAGCAAAGGCTATAGATGGAGTATATGACAGCGACCCTAAGACAAATCCAAATGCAAAGAAATATGACTCGATAAATATGAGCGATATCGTGGATCATAAGCTTGGTGTTATAGACCTTGCGTCAGCGGTTCTTGCGATGGAGAATAAAATGCCGATGATGCTGTTCGGACTTAATGGTGAGAATAGTATCGTTAAGGCTTTAACGGGCGAATTTACAGGCACATATGTAACGGTATAAATATATCTGTGAATTGCGCTTCGTCTGTATATGATAAAATCAGAATAAAAAATGAAAACGGTATATATAAATAATCAGGAGGTATAATATGTTAACACAGTATGAGGACAAAATGCAAAAGACACTTGATAATCTTGAAGGAGAATATGCTTCTATCAGAGCAGGCAGGGCAAATCCGAATATTCTCAATAAAATAAAGGTAGAGTATTATGGTGTACCGACACCGATGCAGCAGCTTGCAAATATAACCGTACCGGAAGCCAGAACACTGATGATTTCCCCTTGGGAGGCATCTCTTGTAAAGGCTATTGAAAAAGCAATACTGAATTCCGACCTTGGTATTACGCCAAATAATGACGGAAAGAATGTTATTTTAAATTTCCCTGAGCTTACAGAGGAAAGAAGAAAAGAACTCGTAAAGGATATTAAGAAAAAGGGCGAGAGTGCAAAGGTTGCCATCAGAAATATCAGACGTGATGCAAACGATAACATCAAGAAACAACTGAAAGGCGGAGAGATGTCAGAGGATGAGCAGAAGGATTACGAGGATAAAATCCAGAAGCTTACTGACAAATATGTAAATCTTGTGGATAAGGCAATTGATGCAAAGTCTACAGAGATTATGACAGTTTAGTCTGGAGATATTATGGAACGTGAAATAAACGGTGAGCTTTTGAATATACCGGTGCATGTTGCCATCATTATGGATGGAAACGGAAGATGGGCAAATAAGCGTTTTATGCCTAGGAATGTCGGACATGCGGAGGGGGCAAAAGCGATAGAAAGAGCTTGTGAAAATGCGGATGAAATCGGTATTAAGTATTTGACGGTTTATGCATTTTCAACTGAAAACTGGAAACGCTCTGTTGAAGAGGTGACGGGTATTATGAATATATTCAGAAAATACCTTGTAGACAGTATAGAGCGTTCCAACAGAGAGAATATGAGAGTCCGTATTATAGGAAAAAGAGACGGTCTTCCTGAAGATATTGTTGCAAAGATTCATAATCTGGAGAATGAAACAGCGAAAAATACAGGTCTCCAGTTTACTGTTGCAATCAATTATGGCGGAAGAGACGAGCTTACGAGAGCAGTCAGAAATATAGCGGAAAGATATAAAAGCAATGAGCTTGGCATGGAGGATATAACGGAAGCGCTGATTAGTAAAAGTCTCGATACCTGGGAGCTGCCTGATCCTGATTTGTTAATCAGAACAAGTGGAGAGCTTCGAACCTCAAATTTTCTGCCTTGGCAAATTGCATATTCGGAATTTTATTTTACGGATATACTTTGGCCGGATTTTGACATGGACGCTCTTGTAGATGCTGTAAGATATTATAATAAAAGAGAACGCCGCTTTGGTGGTGTGAGGTAGATGTATGTTTAAACAGAGGGCGATTAGTGCAGTTTTTCTTGTCATTATAGCTGCAATAACACTTTATTTTGGCGGAGCAGTAACATGCTTTGTTATGTGTGCTGTTTCTCTCATCGGAACGATGGAGCTGCTTCGTGTATATGAGCTTCATAAGAAAGGCATTGGTATTGTGGCTTATATAGCAACAATACTTTATTATGTATGCTTATTTACCGGATATCATAATCTTTTGATGCCGCTTATGGTGCTTTATCTTCTGGCAGTTCTGGCAGTGTATGTTCTGACCTATCCGGCTTATGACGATAAGAAGATTATGGCAGCATTTATATCATTTTTCTATGTAAGCGTGATGCTTTCGTTTGTGTATTTAATCAGAGATATGGAAAACGGGCTTGTACTTGTGCTTCTGATATTTGTAAGCTCATGGGGCAATGATACATGTGCATATCTGGCAGGAAGAGCGATAGGCAAACATAAAATGTCACCAAAGCTGAGTCCCAAAAAGAGCGTAGAGGGGCTTATTGGCGGTATCGTCGGTTCAGGAATTCTTGGAGTGATATTTGGAATCATTTATCATCATTTTGTTTCTGAAATCAGCATGGCACCTCTTATATTTGCGGCTATAGGTGCAGTAGCAGCCATACCTGCTGTTATAGGAGACCTTGCAGCATCGGCAATAAAGAGAAACAACGATATCAAGGATTACGGAAGGCTTATACCGGGACATGGCGGTATATTGGATAGATTTGACAGTATTATATTTACGGCACCGATAGTATATTATCTGATTATTTATTTGCTTTAGACAGTAATGCCCCCACGTTGCATATATTGTTTTGCGGACCACTTCCGCTTGGTAAAATACATAGCGGCACTAAGCTCATCAAGAATCGCTAAGTGCCGATGTATCTTATACCATAGTATGCAGGCAGAGTTGCCGGTGACAACTTAGCTGCAATATCCTTAAAACAATATATACAACATGGGGGCTGTTGTTTATTAAATGGAAAGAGGGATATGATATGAAGAATGTAGCGATAATCGGCTCTACGGGTTCTATAGGAACACAGACACTTGATATTGCAAGAGTAAACAAAGATATCAATATATGTGCATTATCCTGTGGTTCAAACATAAAATTAATAGAAAAACAGGCGAGAGAATTTAAACCGGATATAGTCGGTGTATGGAGCAGGGAGGACGCTGACAGTCTGAAGCTAGCACTTGCCGATATGGATATTACTGTTGTCTGGGGAATGGAGGGACTGATACAAATTGCGGAATATGAGACCTCGGATATATTTGTTACAGCCATCGTGGGTATGATAGGAATAAGACCGACTATTGCAGCGATTAAAGCAGGCAAGGATATTGCCTTGGCGAACAAGGAGACGCTTGTTACGGCGGGACATATTATAATGCCGCTTGCCAAAGAATGCGGCGTATCAATACTTCCCGTAGACAGTGAACATTCAGCCATATTCCAGTCATTACAGGGAAACAGTCATGGAGATATAGCCAAAATACTTCTTACGGCATCAGGAGGTCCATTCAGAGGAAGAGACAGAAAATTTCTTGAACATGTTACACTTTCAGATGCACTAAAACATCCGAACTGGAGTATGGGAAGGAAAATCACCATAGATTCGGCAACCATGGTAAATAAAGGACTTGAGGTTATTGAAGCAAAATGGTTATTTGATGTTCCACCGGAGAATATTCAGGTAGTTGTGCAGCCGCAGAGTATCATACATTCTATGGTGGAATACAGGGATGGTGCAGTGATTGCACAGTTAGGTACGCCTGATATGAAGCTTCCTATTCAGTATGCTTTGTTTTATCCTGAGAGAAGATATCTTGAAGGAGACAGACTTGATTTTGAGAAGCTGACATCAATAGTCTTAGAAAAGCCGGATATGGATACATTTCTTGGACTTCAATTTGCATATGAGGCTATTTCAAAGGGCGGCTCCATGCCGACGGTATTGAATGCGGCAAATGAAAAAGCGGTAAGCCTATTTTTACATGAAAAAATACATTTCCTCGATATTTACGATATTATAGGAGAATGTATGGATAGACATCGTGTGATTGATAATCCGGATATAGACGGAATTCTGGAGACAGAAAAATGTGTCTATGACTATATAGAAAGCAGGTGGTAGTTTGAACATTATACTTATTATACTTGTATTTGGTGTAATCATATTTTTCCACGAGTTGGGACATTTTGTTGTTGCAAAGATAAATCATATTACGGTTTTGGAATTTTCCATGGGATTTGGTCCAAAGCTGTTTGCTTTTACCAAGAAAGAAACAAAATATACGTTAAGACTGATTCCTCTTGGCGGATATTGTATGATGCTTCACGATGACGATGAGGAGCATACTGACGGAACGGATGAGAATTCTTTTGATAAGAAATCTGTTTGGGCGCGTATGGCGACTATACTTGCAGGCCCTGCAATGAATTTTATAATTGCATTTCTGTTTTCATTAATCATTATACACTTTTGTGGTAGCGACCCGGCAGATATCGGTGTTGTATATAATGATGAGCTAATAGCAGAATATGAGCAAAAGGCGGAAGAATGCGAGACACTTGCAAAAGAATATACGGAGGAGGGAAAAACCGAAGAAGCAGAGGCGAAGCTGGAAGAAGCTGAATATTATGCTGCTGCGGCAAAGGAAATAGAGGATTATTTCAAAGGCGTCTATCCGGCAGAAGAAGCGGGCATTCAGGCAGGCGATAAGGTTGTCAAGATAGAGGGAAGCAATGTGAAGAATTTCAGAGAGCTTCAGATATATCTTCAGATATACGGTGACGGCTCCCCGATGAATCTGACACTCGAAAGGGCAGATGGAACGGAATATGAAACCACCGTCTATCCGGCAGAAACACCGAACGGGTATAAGGTAGGGATTGTCAGTGTGGGATATCAGCTTCCTGAAAGCTTCGGTGAGCTGTGCAAATATGCGGCATTAGAGACACGATACTGGGTTAAAGCCACTTTCTTAAGCCTAAAGCTGATTGTGACAAGGCAGGTCAGCTCCGACGAGGTATCAGGTCCTATCGGTGTGGCACAGAGTATGAACAATACATTTAACGAAGCGGCAAAAAGCAGTATGCTTGATTTGCTTCTGAACTGGCTGAACTATATCGTGCTTCTTTCGGCGAATCTGGGTGTCATGAATCTGCTTCCTATACCGGGGCTTGATGGCGGAAGATTTCTGTTTCTGCTGATTGAGCTGATAACACGAAAGCCGGTGCCTAAGGAGAAAGAAAACATCATCACCCTTATAGGCTTTATTTTGGTAATGGCACTTATGGTGGTGATACTGTTTAATGATATAAAAAATGTATTCTTTTGATTGCATTTTGTATAATCAATTCCGTTAGGATATTGGTATGTTTGTTAAATGGGAGAAAATGGTTATGAGTGGCGTAAGTAAATGGACACTTAGGTTTATCAGATTTATGGTTGGATTATTAATTGGTTTCTTTGTATTGATATCTTTTATAAGTGACAACAAAGACGACTTTATCAAAGAAAATTTGTCTTGGATGCCAAGAATAGATGTGCCGGGAGTACCTAAAGAGTATTCATCCTGGAAAATAATCTGGTTATGTCTGGTGATTATGCTTGTTTTTCTTATTTTCATAACCCTGATTGCCAGATTAATGATGACAGCAGAATCCGCATCCGGTACAGCCGTTATTTTAAATGTTCTTGCTGATTTTTTTGTAGGAGTACCTTTGACCACCGCAATTTGGTATCTGCTGGTGGAATTTATGGTGTATGAACTTTGCCTTGATTTATTGAATCTGTTGTCTCTTACGAATGAGTCTGTTGGAATGATACTTTTAATAATTATTTTGTCGGCAGTGTATGCATTTGTATATATATTTGCATGTATGCTTATAGATATTTTTTATTATCCGTGGAGTTTAAAGCCTTTAAGAAAGAGAAAATTTATAAAGTAAGGAGATTGTATGTACAGGGATCATACCAGAGTTATTAAGATTGGCGATAAGGTTATCGGCGGCGGAAATCCAATCCTGATCCAGTCGATGACAAATACAAAGACATCCGATGTTAAGGCAACCGTAGCGCAGATTTTAAAGCTGGAGGAAGCCGGCTGTGACATCATCAGATGTACGGTAAATGACGAGGCGGCGGCACTTGCCATACCTGAAATCAAGAAACAGATTCATATTCCATTTGTTGCCGATATTCATTTTGATTATAAGCTTGCTATAATGGCTATAGAAAACGGGGCAGACAAGATAAGAATCAATCCGGGAAATATCGGCGGAAGAGCTCATCTTGTGAAGGTTGTTGAGGCTGCCAAGGCAAAAAAGATACCGATACGTGTCGGTGTAAACAGCGGTTCCCTTGAGAAGGAGCTTGTAGAGAAATATAATGGCGTTACGGCAGAGGGTATTGTTGAAAGTGCCCTGGATAAGGTCAGAATGATAGAGGAATGTGACTATTACAATATTGTGATCAGCATAAAGTCCTCCGACGTTATGATGTGTGTTAAGGCACATGAGATGATAGCCGATAAGACGGATTATCCGCTTCATGTCGGTATCACGGAAGCAGGAACGGTTTTAAGGGGGAATATTAAATCTTCCGTAGGTCTGGGACTGATACTGGGTCAGGGAATCGGTGATACCATAAGAGTTTCCCTGACAGGAGACCCGATAAATGAAATCATAACGGCAAAGATTATATTGAAAACCCTTGGCATCAGAAAGGGCGGCATCGAGCTGGTATCCTGTCCGACATGCGGCAGAACAGAGATTGACCTTATCGGACTTGCTGATAAAGTAGAACAGCTTGTGGCGGATTATGATGATTTGAATATCAAGGTAGCAGTCATGGGCTGTATTGTAAACGGCCCGGGAGAAGCAAAGGAGGCTGACCTTGGAATAGCCGGCGGTAAGGGCTGTGGTCTTCTGATAAAGAAGGGCGAGGTAGTAGGAAGAATAGAGGAAGCGGATTTTATTTCTGTCTTAAAAAGAGAGTTAGATAACTGGAGTGAATAGTTTTGGATAACGAAAGCAGCAAATTATTCTTCAATGTATTTGAAGGCTTACAAATGAATACAGAGCTTAATGAGCTGTTTCTTGCGGTATACGTTACAAAGGTTACCATGCTGCAGCTCAAGAAGTGTCTGACTGTAGATATCGCTTCAAAGCATATCATCAGCAGACCCAATATTGCGGCGGCAGAGGATTTGCTCAAATGTCATTTGTTCGGGAATAAGAATATTCAGGTTGTGCTTAAGGAGCATTATGAGCTATCCTCCCAGTATAATGCAAGGACGATTGCTGAGGTATATAAGGATAGTATTTTGTATGATGTAGAGAAGTTCAGTCATGTTGGCTACAGACTTCTTAAGAAGGCTGAGTGGTTCTATGATGAGGGAATCATTACACTTGCCATGGAGGATACGAAAATAGCAAGAAGTCATGCCCCATCTATAAAGACATATATGGAGGATATGTTTAAGGACAGATTTTCCATGGATATAAACACCTGCTTTGAATATACGGATTCAGATAAGGAGACACTACGAAAAGCAAATGAGCTGAAAATGAAGCTGGAGGTAGAGGCTGTTCTGAATCATCTGGGAAGCAGCGAGGCGATTGTTGTAGACGGAAAAGCAGTTGATACGGCAAAGGCGGTTTCTAAGAAAAATGTTTCGGGAGAAAAAGAAGCAGCGAAGCCGGAAAAATCAAGTAAGAGACCTGAAGCCTTTGCCGCAAGGAAAAGGCGTGGCTCATCCTATGACCCGGAGGTTTTTTACGGCAGAGAGTGTGAAGGAGAGCTTGTGAGTATCGCATCTCTTGAGGACGGTATCGGAGAGGTGTGTATCCATGGACAGCTTATTAATATGGATACAAAAGAGCTGCGCAACGGTAAGACCTTATTTACATGCTATATAACGGATTTTGAAGATACGATAGGATTTAAAATCTTTGCCAGCGAGGATGATGCTCCGGTATATGCAGATGAGCTTAAGGTAGGAAGCTTCTATAGAGTTAAAGGGGTTCCGCTTTATGATACATATGCAAAGGAAGTCAATATATCCTCCGTAAAAGGGATTAAGCATATACCTGATTATCGTGTACCAAGGGTAGATACTGCCATAGAAAAGCGTGTTGAGCTTCATATGCATACGGTTATGAGTGAAATGGACAGTGTGGTTGATATCAATGAAATCGTAAAGAGAGCAAGTGACTGGGGGCATAAGGCAATTGCCATAACAGACCATGGCGTTGTGCAGGCGTTTCCGATTGCAGCCCATACAAAAGGTCTTTCTGACGGCTTTAAGATTATTTATGGCGTAGAGGGATATTTTGTAGACGACCTTAAGGATTTGATTATCAATTCACGGAATCAGGATATCCATACAGAATATGTTGTATTTGATATAGAGACAACAGGTCTGAGTGCAAAACACAACAAGATCATAGAAATCGGTGCCGTAAAAGTTAAGGACGGCGAGGTAACAAGGAGATTTTCAGAGTTTGTCAACCCGGAGGTGCCGATTCCATATCAGATCGAGCAGCTTACCTCCATCAATGATGAGATGGTTATGGACGCGCCGACTGTAGAGGTGATACTTCCACAGTTTATAGAGTTCTGTGGGGACGCGATTGTGGTGGCACATAATGCAGCCTTTGATACAGGCTTTGTGAAGAAATTTGCAAATGATTTAGGTCTTACCTTTACAAATACAATCCTTGATACCATGACACTGAGCCATGTATTGCTTCCGGAACTGGGAAAATATACCTTGGACAGGGTGTGCAAGGCATTTAATGTAAAAAATGAACATCACCACAGGGCGATTGATGATGCAGAGGCAACTGCAAAGGTGTTTATGCATTTGTTTGATATGCTGGTGGAAAAGGGTGTAGAAAGAATCGATGATATCAATAAGATGGGACAGGCATCTGTGGATGCAATCAAGAAGGGCAGGACATATCATGGAATTATTCTTGCCAAGAATGAAATCGGACGTGTGAATCTATACAGACTGATATCCGAATCCCATGTGAAGTACTTTAACAGAAGACCAAGGATGCCGATGAGCCTGATTAACAAATATCGTGAAGGGCTTATTATAGGCTCGGCATGTGAGGCTGGTGAGCTGTTTCGTGCGTTAGTTGATGATGCTCCTGACGAGGAAATCGTAAGGCTTGTGAATTTCTATGATTATCTTGAGATTCAGCCGCTTGGAAATAATGAATTTATGACAAGGAGCAAGGACAGACCTTGTACCTATGAGGATTTGAAGAACTATAACAGAAGGATTGTGGAGCTGGGGGAGAGCTTCCATAAGCCTGTAGTTGCTACCGGTGATGTCCATTTCTTAAACCCTGAGGACAGTATATACAGAGCAATTATTATGAAGAGCAAGGGCTTTGATGATGCAAATATGCAGCCCCCGCTCTATTTCAGAACGACAGATGAGATGCTTGCGGAATTTGAATATTTGGGCAGCGAGAAGGCAAAAGAGGTGGTTATTGCCAATACGAACCTGATTGCTGATATGGTAGAGTATATCGAGCCTGTAAGACCTGATAAAGCACCGCCTATTATTGATAAGTCGGATGAAACCCTGACAAAGATTTGTTATGATAAGGCACATCAGATATACGGTCCTGACCTTCCGAAGGTCGTTGTGGACAGACTGGAGAGAGAGCTGAATTCCATTATTTCAAACGGATTTGCAGTGATGTACATTATTGCCCAGAAGCTGGTGTGGGATTCTAATGCTCATGGATATCTGGTAGGCTCAAGAGGTTCGGTTGGTTCTTCATTTGTAGCTACGATGGCGGGTATCACGGAGGTCAATCCGTTATCACCGCATTATATATGTCCAAAGTGCCATTATGTTGATTTTGATTCGGATTTGGTAAAGGAGCATTCCGGTATGTCGGGTTGTGATTTGCCGGATATGAATTGTCCTGATTGCGGTGAGCCGCTGATAAAGGAAGGTCATGATATACCGTTTGAAACCTTCCTTGGCTTTAACGGAGATAAGGAGCCGGATATTGACCTTAATTTCTCAGGGGAATACCAGTCAAAGGCGCATGCATATACAGAAGTGCTGTTTGGCAAGGGAAAGGCATTTCGTGCCGGTACGGTAGGTACGGTAGCTGAAAAGACGGCTTATGGATATGTGTATAATTATTTTAAGGATGAAATCAAGGACCAGCTTAGAGCCAAGGCCATGGCATCGGGGAACATGACGCCGAAGGAAATCGAAAAATATGTGGAGGAAAATGCCATTGTCAAGAAGCGTAATTGTGAGCTGGAGAGACTGGCGATGGGCTGTACCGGTGTAAAGCGTACCACGGGACAGCATCCGGGTGGTATGATTGTTCTTCCGAGACATGAGGAAATTTATTCGTTTACCCCGATTCAGAAGCCGGCAAATGACATGTCCACCGATATTATAACGTCACATTTTGAGTATCATTCCATAGACCACAATCTGTTAAAGCTTGATATTCTGGGACACGACGATCCGACCATGATTAGAAGACTGGAGGATTTGACGGGAATCAATGCCACTACCATCAGGCTGGATGACAAAGCTGTGATGTCATTGTTTCACAATACGGAGGCACTTGGTATAACCCCTGAGGATATAGGCGGAATACAGCTTGGAAGTCTGGGTGTGCCTGAGTTCGGTACGGAATTTGCCATGCAGATGTTAATTGATGCCAATCCGACATGCTTTTCTGACCTTGTGCGTATCGCAGGACTTGCTCATGGTACGGATGTATGGCTGGGAAACGCACAGGAGCTGATAAAATCGGGAAAATGTACGATTTCTACGGCAATATGCTGTCGTGATGATATCATGGTATACCTGATACATATGGGACTTGACCCGGGAATGGCATTCCAAATCATGGAGAATGTCCGTAAAGGAAATGTAGCCAAGGGAAAATGCGGCAAATGGGAGGACTGGAAGAACGAAATGACAGCCCACGGTATACCGGACTGGTATATATGGTCGTGTGAAAAAATAAAATACATGTTCCCTAAAGCACATGCCGCCGCTTATGTCATGATGTCATGGCGCATAGCCTGGTTTAAAGTCAATTATCCTATGGAGTATTATACTGCATTTTTCAGTATCAGGGCATCGGCATTTTCTTATGAGATGATGTGCTTTGGCAAGGAAAAGGTGCTGTTTTATATTGAAAGCATATCCAGAATTGATAAAAACAGACGTACAGCAAAGGACGAAGAGAAGCTTCGTGACCTTAGGATTGTCCTTGAGATGTATGCGAGAGGGATAGAATTTATGCCAATCGATATATATAGAGCAGATGCCGAGCGGTTTCAGATCATAGATGGTAAAATTATGCCGTCATTTGCATCGATAGAAGGTATGGGTATGAAGGCAGCACAGCAGATACAGGAGGCGGCGTCAAAGGGTACGTTTATCTCCAAGGAGGAGCTGGCTTCAAGAGCGAAGATAGGAAAGAGTGCCATTGAGAAGCTGAACGAGCTGGGGATTCTCGGGGATATGCCGGATACAAACCAGCTGACATTTGATTTTATATAACTCGTGTAATGTCTGCAATTACGCAGTATATCAGATGGGAGACAGGGAAGCTTTGATATCTCAGGGGTACAGTCCTGCCGGATGCTGTAATACTTAAAAGTAATATGGAGAATTTTAGAAATAATGCGTAAAATAGCGGCTTGTTTAAAATATGTGTAAAAAGTACAAAATTTTAAAAAAAAGTGCTTGCATTTCTTTTTTGTTTCTGCTATATTAAACAAGTCGCAAAGATATGGTTCGTTGGTCAAGCGGCTAAGACGTCGCCCTCTCACGGCGAAAACAGGGGTTCGATTCCCCTACGAACTGCTGAAAGGATGCTGATTATCAGGATCCTTTTTTGTTGCCATAAATCCGAAGGAACCATCTGCATCAGGTTCTGATGGTAATTATTTGAGGAGGGAAAGCATTGAGATTTTTAATATTAAGGGAAACCGCATTTTCAACATTTATGTCAATGTTAGGCGTAATATTGTAGTCTCTTTTACATACTTGCATTTAAAAATCAAAAAATAGACAATGCTGAGACGTTTAGAGACAGAGAAAATGTATGCGGAAAAGAAATTTGATTTTAATCAAAAACAATAAAGAAAAGCTATGCCTAATATTATACAGACAAATAGGATCAGTAAAAATGAACAGGAATCCGGTATACTAAAATCGGTTTTCCTGTTCATTTTATATTATATATTTTCTGCAATCTTTGTTACACCCACATATATTTGTGAGATTTTGTACCATGTTCTGTAGTCGGTAACACCTGTTACGGGAAGATTGAATATTCGTTGGAAGCTTGAGACGGCATTTGCCGTAGCCTGACCGTAAATGCCGTCGGCAGCTATGGTAGCGATGGCAGGGTAATCCTGTGCAATTCGGTTTAATTGTCTTTGAAGCTGCAGTACCTTGTCACCGGAAGAACCGATAGTGAGGTTATAGCCTGGATATGATGATGGTATCCCTGCTATGGTTTCGGCATTATTGATAAATATGGAGTTTCCATAGTAATATCGTAATATTTCTATGGCGGACAAACCGTCATCGGCAAGTGCTTTTGAACCCCATTGACTCATCCAGTTTGGACATGTAACCCTTTTTCCGTCGCAGTATTGAGTTAATAACGGTTGGACTATATTGGGTCTTGACAGAAAATCGGCAAATTGCTCATCCACAATCTGGGATATATTTTCGTATACTGTTTTGCCATATATCCATTTCTGGTCAAATGCAGTATTACTTGTTATCGTGAAATCATAGCCTTTTCCCCGATACCACTCTGTATATACCCTGTTTAATGTAAACGACATAATGGCAAGTATGTTGGCACGGAGGGAGGCATCAGGCCAGGTTGCATATACTTCATTTGAAGCAACATTTTTAATATAGTCCTTGTATGGAACATAGTAGTTGGGAGCTGTGCTGTCCGTAGGTGAGCCATCGTGTACAACGATTGTTTCGGGAATAACAACACGGCTTAATACGATTTCTCCCGTTTCCGCATCTCTTTTGATTTCGTCTTCGGCTATTTTAGGTGGGTATTGCTCCCATAATGTATGAGCATCAATGACTGTGGGATTATATATTGCTTCATTGCTGATAGAAGGTGTAAGCTCTACAGGTTGTATAGCCTGACTGTCTTCAAATATCTGAACGCCTGTTATAAGCTGCTGGTCAAAGCCTTGAGCTGTGATTCTAAGATTGTATTCAGCATATGGCTGGTTGTCAGATGGTGACATGCTGTATTCTAAAGGTGGTGCTTCTAGCTCAATATTGTCCGTAATGCCGTTTCCATCAGTTGTTACTCGTTCTATTACTTCATCAGGAGCACCTTGTAAAGATATTTCTATATCAGCGTTTGAAATCGGTATGTACAGATTACTGTTTGTAATCTGTATCTTTAGTCTGCCCATGTTATTTCCATTTGCCATTTTAATAAACCTATTTTATAATCTATGTATTATATGAAAAAGAAAAAGTAATTATAACCTGAATAAAATGAAATTCGTGTTATAGATATGTTATATTCAGATAATATTATGTTTGGAGGTTATCAATATGCCATATTTTCCAATGTTTGTAAATCTTGAAACGAAGAAGGTCATAGTAGTAGGTGGAGGAAAGACCGCCCTTAAGAAAATTAATTCACTGCTTTACTTTGGCGCAAGGATTGCCGTGATTGCTCCTCGTATATGTGATGAGATTAAAGCTATAAGAGGAATCAATGTTCATGAGGGCAATATTACGCTTGAGGTTTTGGATAATGCCGATATCGTAGTGGCAGCTACAAGAAATCCGGAGATAAATACGAAAATAGGAACATATTGCAATGGAAAAAGAATTCCTGTAAATGTTGCTGACAACAAAGAGCTGTCCAGTTTTCTATTTCCGGGAGTGGTGGTTAGAGATGAATTGGTGGTAGGAATAACTACGGGTGGAAATAGTGCAAATGTTTCCAAACAGATAAAGAATATGATAGACAGAATGATTCCTGCGGAATACGGAACGCTTACACGAAAGATGGCAGCCTATACGGAGCTTGCAACGCTGAATATTAAGGATGCCGCCCTTCGGGATGCCGCTCTTGATGAGCTGGTAAAAACCGCAATCAACAATAAATGCAATCTGAATGACAAGAAAGCAAATAAAATTCTTGATAAATATTACAGGATGAAAAAATGTGGACTTTAGAAAAAATGTGGACTTTAGAAAAAAATTCTTGCATTTTTGGGAAGAAGTGGTATAATGTTTTAGACAGTTAAATAAGTTACATGCTGAGAGTGGGTTTTGACCCACTCTTCGTTTTTGTTTAATTATTGTTGATGAAGTTCAGAAGGGTGGTATTACTACGAAGAAAGCAGATATTGAAGCAAAGACTACCGAGCTTGTTATGCCTATCATTGAAGCAAATAATCTGGAGCTGGTGGATGTTGAATATGTAAAGGAAGGCAGTGATTATTATCTCAGAATATATGCAGATAAAGAGGGTGGAATAACAATAGGTGATTGCGAAATCGTAAACAGAGCATTGGGGGATTTACTTGATGTGGAGGATTATATAGGGGATGCCTATATACTTGAGGTGAGCTCTCCGGGGCTTACAAGACCCCTGAAGAAGGAAAATGATTTCAGAAGAAGCGTTGGTAAGGTTGTAGAAATAAAGACGTATACAAAGGTGAATGGTGCTAAAGAATTTGAAGGTGAGCTTACCGCCTATGATGAGAATTCTGTAACGATTATATTGGAAAATGAAGAAGAATTAAAAATATCCAGAAAGGATATTTCAATGATAAGATTAGCATTTATTTTTTAAAATCAGGAGGATAAAAAGGTGTCAGAAATTATCGAAGCATTAAATCAATTAGAAAAGGAGAAGAATATCAGTAAGGACATACTGCTGGATGCTATTGAAAGATCTCTTAAGGCTGCATGCAAAAAGGATTTTGATACAGATGAAAATATCAATGTCGTTATGGACAGAGAGACAGGAGAATTTCATGTATATGCCCAGAAGGAGGTCGTAGAGGAGATAACCAGAGCGGCAACCCAGATGTCACTGGAGCAGGCGAAGATGATTAAGCCTTCATATGAGATTGGTGATATTGTAAACATTGAGATTACGACAAAGGATTTTGGAAGAATAGCGGCACAGCGTGCCAGAAATGTTATCGTTCAGGCAATTAACGAGAGCGAGAGAGATGCTATCTATGATCACTTCTATATGAAGGAGAAGGATATTATAACAGGTATTGTTCAGAGACGTGTCGGTGACAATGTAAATGTAAGTCTGGATGACAAAACGGAGGCTATTTTGAAAGATACTGAAATGGTTCCGGGTGAAACATATAACAGAGGTGACAGAATAAAGCTTTATATTACAGAAGTTAAGAAGAGCTCAAGAGGACCGAGAATATCTGTTTCGAGAACACATCCTGATCTCGTAAAGAGATTGTTTGAGAAGGAAGTGACCGAGATTGCGGATGGTACCGTTGAAATAAAGAGCTCATGCCGTGAGGCCGGTTCACGTTCAAAGATTGCTGTATGGTCAAATGATGAGAATGTAGATCCGGTTGGCGCATGTGTGGGTGTGAACGGCGCCAGAGTAAACGCAGTAGTTGAAGATTTAAATGGTGAGAAAATTGATATTATTTGCTGGGATGAAAACCCTGCCATATTCATAAAGAATGCTCTTAGTCCGTCAGAGGTAATTGCAGTTGATGTTGATCTTAATGAAAAGAGTGCGTTTGTTGTTGTTCCTGATTTTCAGTTATCACTTGCTATCGGCAAAAAGGGGCAGAATGCAAGACTTGCAGCGAAGCTGACGGGATATAAGATTGACATCAAGAGTGAGTCGCAGGCAGAGGAAATGGGGTACTTCTCAGAAGAGGAATCATATGAAGAGGACTATGAGGAGTATGACGAAGCGTTTGATGAGTCTGTGGATGAAGAAATGGTCGATGAAGAAATGGTGGATGAAGAAATGGCCGATGAAGAAATGGTGGATGAAGAGTAATTGCAGTTTATTGTTTATTAATATCCGAATCTGATATTAATTTGGTATGTTAAGGAAGTGATGTAATGGCAAAGAAAATACCCCTTAGACAATGTCTTGGCTGCCGCGAAGCAAGGGATAAAAGGGACCTTATTCGTGTGGTAAGGGATAACGAAAATCATTTTACAATCGACGTTACGGGTAAAATGAATGGCAGAGGGGCATATATCTGCAAGAAAAAAGAATGTCTGGAAAAGGCAATAAGGAGTAAATCTTTGGAGAAATCTTTTAAGATGAGTATTCCTGTAGAGGTCTATGAAAAACTGGATAAGGAGCTGGAGGAGATTGGAAAATAAAAAGATTTATTCTATGCTTTCTTTATGTGCCAAGGCAGGGAAGCTGGTAAGTGGCAGTTTCTCTGTTGAAAAAGCTGTTAAAAATCAGAGTGCATATTTGGTTTTGGTGGCACAGGATGCATCAAATAATACAAAAAAACTGTTTAACCAGAAATGTAATTATTATAAGATACCCTATTATGAATTTGGTGATAAGGAAAGTCTTGGAAAATATATTGGCAGGGAGTTGAGAACCTCTGTTGCGATATTGGATAAAGGCTTTGCGAATCAGATAGTAAATTACATGAATGTGAAAGAGAATATGGAGGTGTAACATTTGGCAAAAATGAGAGTACACGAATTATCAAAAGAATTAAATATTTCAAATAATGATATAAAAGAAGTCCTTGCAAAAAAAGGCATAGAGATTAAAAGCCATATGTCTGCGCTTGATGATGATATGATAACCTATGTCAAGGGAATATTCGGAGGCAAAAAGGCAGATGTGATAAAGGCGGAAGCACCAAAGAATGCAGAGTCCGTTAAGTCGGAAGCGCCAAGGAAGAAAGAGCCTGCAAAGGCTGAAACACCAAAGAATGTAGAGACACCGAAGTGTGATTCTGCGAAACAGCAGACGAAGAAAGACGCATCAAAGCCTGCTGTAAGAACGGAGCAGTCCGCAAAGCAGGGACAGAGAGAGGATAATCATTCAAAATATGTCAGAGAAGACAAGATAAGATATAGTGACAGACAAAGAGGTAACGGTGACAAACCGTCAGGTGACAGGGTACGATTCAATAACGGGGAACGCCAGAATTCTGACAGAGTAAGATTCAGTAACAATGACAGACCGAGATATAACAACGGTGAAAGACCAAGCGGCGACAGACCGAGATATAATAGCAGTGACAGACCAAACGGTGACAGACCGAGATATAATAGCGGCGACAGACCGAGATACAATAACGGTGACAGACAAAGATTTGCCAGCGGCGACAGGCCAAGATATAATAATGGCGACAGACCCAGCGGTGACAGGTCAAATAACGACAGGATAAATGGTGACAGACCGAGGTTTGGTGGTGACAGACCAAAGTTTGCAGGCGGCGACAGAAATAATAAGTTTGGTAATAAACCAAATAATATGGCATTTGCAAAGGATGAGGATGACGATAATAACAATCAGCGTAGAAGAAGCTCATATAAGAATGAGCGTAAAGACTTTGATGCCAAGGAAATGCCGGGTAGGGACTTAAAGAGCCAGAATAGAGATAATTATAACAGAGATAAAAATAAACCTCGTAAGGGGAACAGGAGAACGCCGGAAGAGGTTGAAGCAGATATCAGCAGACTTGCAAAAAATGTCCGTAATAAGCCTGTTAAACAGCAGCCTGTACAGACTGAAGAGAATACTGATACAATCAGAACAATCACGCTTCCTGAGATTGTTACCATTAAGGAGCTGGCTGATATTATTAAGACACCGGTAAACGCACTTATAAAGAAATTGTTTTTATCAGGAAAAATGGTAAATGTCAACTCCGAGCTGGATTTTGATTCTGCATCTGAAATTGCTCTTGAATACAACTGTATTGCTGAAGAAGAAGAAAAAGTTGATGTCATTGAGGAGCTTTTGAAGGAGGATGAAGAAAATGAAGAAGACATGATTTCAAGACCTCCTGTTGTCTGTGTAATGGGTCATGTAGATCATGGTAAAACCTCGCTTCTTGATGCGATTAGACAGACAAATGTCACCTCCGGCGAGGCAGGCGGAATTACGCAGGCAATCGGTGCATCCGTTGTAGAGGTAAACGGACAGACAATTACCTTCCTTGATACACCGGGACATGAGGCATTTACAGCCATGCGTATGCGTGGAGCCCAGTCAACAGATATTGCGATTCTCGTTGTAGCTGCTGATGACGGTGTTATGCCACAGACTATAGAGGCTATCAATCATGCAAAGGCTGCCGGAATTGAAATCATTGTAGCAATCAATAAAATAGATAAAGAAAGTGCAAATATTGAACGCGTTAAGCAGGAGCTTACCGAATATGAGCTGATTCCGGAAGATTGGGGCGGTTCGACAGTATTTTGCCCTGTTTCTGCACATACTAAGGAAGGTCTTGATAATCTTCTTGATATGATTCTTTTGACTGCTGAGGTACTGGAGCTTAAAGCAAATCCAAACAGAAAAGCCCGTGGTATCGTTATTGAAGCAGAGCTTGATAAAGGACGCGGTTCGGTTGCGACCATGCTTGTTCAGAAGGGGACACTTCATGTGGGAGACTATCTTGCAGTTGGTTCTTCACATGGCAAGGTGCGTGCCATGACAAACTCAAAGGGTGAGCGTGTAAATGAGGCAACGCCTTCTACACCTGTACAGATACTTGGTCTTGATACGGTGCCTGATGCCGGAGAGATATTTATGGCTGTAGATAATGAAAAGGAAGCAAGAGCTATCTCGGAGACATATATTTCGCAGGGCAGACAGAAAATGCTTGCTGATACGAAAGCGAGAATGTCACTCGATGATTTGTATAGCCAGATTCAGGCAGGAAATGTGAAGGAGCTCAAGATTATCATCAAGGCAGACGTTCAGGGCTCTGTAGAGGCTGTAAAACAGAGTTTGTGCAAGCTTTCTAATGAAGAGGTTGCTGTTAAGTGTATTCATGCCGGTGTTGGTGCGATTAATGAGTCGGATATTATCCTTGCATCTGCATCAAATGCCATTGTTATAGGATTTAATATACGCCCTGATGCAAGAGCGAAAGATATAGCTGATTCAGAGGGTGTAGATATAAGACTGTACAGGGTTATTTACAATGCTATTGAAGATATTGAATCAGCTATGAAGGGAATGCTGGATCCTATATTTGAGGAGCAGATTATAGGTCATGCTGAGGTTAGACAGACTTATAAGGCTTCCAGCGTAGGTGTAATAGCAGGTTCATATGTATTAGATGGTACAATTAACAGAAATTGCAGTGTAAGAATTACACGTGAGGGGAACCTTATATATGAAGGCAAACTGGCATCGCTTAAGAGATTTAAGGATGATGTTAAGGAGGTTAAATCCGGTTTTGAATGTGGTATCGTACTTGAAAACTTTAATGATATTGCAGAAGAAGACCAGATTGAAGCATATCAGATGGTAGAGGTTCCGAGAAAGTAATATGAGAAAAGGCAGTGTTAAAAATAATAGAATAAACGTACAGGTACAAAGAGAGCTGGGACGTATTATCAGCAGAGAAATAAAGGACCCGAGAATCAATCCCATGACTTCTGTTGTAGATGCGGTGGTAACGCCCGACCTTAAGTATTGCAAGGCATATATCAGTGTGTTGGGAGATGCGGAGTCCGTGGCAGATACGCTTGCGGGATTGAACAGTGCAATGGGCTTTATAAGAAGAGAACTGGCGCATTCCGTTAATCTTAGAAATACACCTGAGATTACATTTATAATGGACCAGTCTATAGAATACGGTGTCAATATGTCCCGAAAAATTGATGAAGCAATCAAAAATACAACAGAAAAGGAAGCTGAGTCAGAAGAAGATGAATGATTTTATCAAAGAGATAGAGGCTGCAAATACAATCGCCATAACAGGTCATATCAGACCGGATGGTGATTGTGTAGGATCTACCATAGGCTTATACAACTATATAGTAAGTAATTATGAAAAGACCGTACAGGTTTATCTTGAAGAATTCTCCAAGGATTTTATGTTCTTAAATGGAGCTGCTCTTGTAAGACATGAAACCGATGACATAGTATATGACCTCTGTATAACCGTTGACTGCGGAGATGCAGAGAGACAGGGTGAATTTATCAAGTATCATCATGAGGCGAAACGTACCATGTGCATAGACCATCATATATCAAATCAGGGCTTTGGAGATGTGTGTTATGTAGATGTAGCGGCATGTTCATCTGCGGAAGCTTTGTTTAAGCTGATGAACCAAGACCTTATCAACAGCTTTGCCGCAGAGGCCTTGTATATGGGAATTGTCCATGATACGGGCGTGTTTAAACACAGTAATACGACAAGAAGTGCTATGACGGTTGCAGGTTGGCTTATTGAAAAAGGCGCAAGACCTCATTTTGTAATTGATGAAACTTTTTATAAGAAGACTTTTGTACAGAACAAGCTGCTTGGACTTGCTTTGTCAAAAGCAAGGTTATATGCAGGCGGAAGCGTTATTAACTGTGTGCTGACTCTTGATGATTTTGACAGTATTGGTGCGTCAAGTATGGATACGGACGGAATTGTAGACCAGCTTCGTATTACAGAGGGTGTTGAAGTGGCATTTTTCATGTACCAGCTTGGTAAGGATGAGTACAAGATATCACTGCGTTCCAACAATATCGTTGATGTCAGTAAAATTGCATGCAGTCATGGCGGTGGCGGTCATGTCAGAGCAGCCGGATTTTCCATGACAGGAGAGCCGGCTACCATAGTGGCTGCGGTTGTGGAAGATATCAGCAGGCAGCTGACAAATCGTTGAAATAAGGATGTTTTATGATAAACGGATTTATAAATGTTTATAAAGAGCAGGGCTATACATCATTTGATGTGGTTGCAAAGCTCAGAGGAATATTAAAACAGAAAAAGATAGGTCACACAGGCACACTTGATCCGCTGGCAGAAGGTGTGCTTTTGGTATGTCTCGGTAATGCAACCAAAATGTGTGATTTGCTGACTGAAAAAAATAAAAGCTATACCTGTGTTATGCTTCTTGGTAAAACAACTGACACAGAGGATATAACAGGAAAAGTTCTGACAGAAAATAAGAATATTCCTGATGAAGAAACCGTAAAATCAGCCATAATGTCATTTGTCGGAGATTATCAGCAGCTTCCGCCTATGTATTCGGCTATTAAGGTAAACGGCAAGAAGCTGTATGAGCTGGCGAGACAGGGAATCGAGGTTCAAAGAGAAAAGAGACCTGTAACGATACATCGTATAGAAATTGAGAAGATAGAGCTTCCAAGGGCAACCTTTAGGGTTCGTTGTTCGAAAGGCACATATATCAGAAGTCTTTGTCGGGATATAGGTGAGAAGCTTGGCTGTGGTGCAGTAATGGAGCAGCTTGTCAGAACCGAGGTAAAGGATTTTCATATAAAGGACAGCCTTACGCTTGCTGATATTGAGCGTGCGAGAGATGAAGGTAATCTGATGGAGCATATTATTCCTACAGACAAGCTAATGAGGGATTTGCCTGAGCTTCACGTAAAAGAAGCTTCCATGAAGCTGCTTTTAAACGGAAATAAACTTGCACCTTCGGATTTTTCGGAAAATGAAATGATATATGATAAGAATGTGCGGGTATATGATGCAGAAGGGGATTTTAAGGCACTTTATTCATATGACAATGATAAAGAACGGTATGTTCCGTTTAAAATGTTTTTATCATAGAGAATAGAGAGATATATAATATGATTCATATAAAAGATACAAAGAAGATTGAACTTAATATTAATGCGAAAAGTGCTGTTGCCCTTGGCAAGTTTGACGGTTTGCATGACGGGCATATGCTTTTGATAAACCGGCTTTTACAATATTCCGAGGAGGGGTATACAAGTATCGTTTTTACATTTAAATACAAAAAAAATAGTGTATTTGATGTTGCTACAATGAAAAATATATATACATCAGAGGAGAAGTCTGACGTTATAGAATCATTTGGCATCGACATTTTGCTGGAATATCCGTTTGATGATGAATTTGCGGCTATGGAGCCGGAGATTTTTATCAGGGATATTCTTGTATCCATGCTTCATGCCGGGTACATTGTTGTGGGTGAGGATTTTAGGTTTGGAAGAGACAGATCCGGTGATGTAGCGTTATTGAAAAAAATGTCTGATATCTATGGTTATAAGGTGATGGCTTTGCCCCAAAAAACATCAGGGGATAATCAGATAATCAGTTCAACTTTAATTCGTGAACATATAGCAGCAGGTAATATGGAAGATGCTGCAAAGTTAATGGGAAGACCGTACAGTATCATGGGGAATGTTGTAAAAGGGAAGAAGCTGGGCAGAAAAATAGGAATACCTACAGCCAATATACTTCCTGAAAAAGGAAAGCTTTATCCTCCTGCAGGCGTTTATGCAGCAAGGATAAGAATTGTCGATGCAGATATGGATGAATTTCATGACACATTCAGACTTTACAGAGGAATTACAAATATCGGAGATAATCCTACGGTAAACGAAAATGGCAATATAACCATTGAGACAAATATATTTGATTTTGACTCGGATATTTATGGAAAAACAATCAAAATTGAATTGATTTCATATATAAGAGCAGAAATGAAATTTGCTGATGTAGATGCACTGAAAAATCAAATGAATAAAGATATAGATTTAGCACAGAAAATTTTGAAATAAGAGGATGAATACTTTTAATTTTAAAGTTTCTGTGCTAAAATTTTACCATATATTGGACTCGTGAAGATGGTTTTATGTAAGATTACCATATGCGGAGAATTTATTATAAATGTAAAGGGAGGAAAAGGATGATTAGGTTGGTAAAGAAAAAAACAGTCCATAGGATACTTGCATACATGATGACGATATGTCTTGTTATCTCAGGTATCAGTATTTCGTCATGGACAACAAAAGCTGATTCCATTAGTCTTGATTTAAATCCGGACACAAGTGAACAAACGGTGACGGTAACGGAATCAGGTGATACATCTCAGCTGGATATCAATATTGCTGCCCCGTCAGGATATAATACGGTACAGGCATTGATGGATGCGGGATATATGGAACTTAAGATCGGATATAAGGTGTCAAAGTATACCGCATATTCAGGTGGTACACCGGGCGTATTGCCTTATATCGCTCATGGGGATAGCTGGGAATATTCGACAGACGGTTGGAAGAATTTAAGTGATGCCACTGAGGGTACCGTTACAATCGCACTTTCAATGGCTACTGCATCAGATGAACTGAAAAGGTTTGGACTTTTGATTTGCAATGTTACAGGAGAAGTAACCTATCAGATTACCTCTGCTGTTCTTACAGGTACAGGTTCGTCCACTGGGGGCGGCGGTACCGGCGGAGGCACAGAAATTACCACAGATGTAGAATACAATTATGCGAAGCTTCTTCAGGAGTCTCTTTATTTCTACGATGCAAATATGTGTGGATATTTGGAAGGGAAATGTGCTTTAAGCTGGAGAGGCAACTGTCACACTTATGACTCGGATGTAACGTATACAAGTAACGGAAAGACTTATTCCGTAGATGCTTCAGGCGGCTTCCATGATGCAGGTGACCATGTGAAATTCGGTCTTCCGCAGGGCTATTCCGCATCCATGCTTGGTATGAGTTATTATGAATTTGGTGCTGCATTTGATGAATTGGAGCAGACAGAGCATTTAAAGAAGATTACAAATTATTTTTGTGATTATTTCAGACGCTGTACGGTATATGATGATTCCGGAAATGTAATTGCCTTCTGCTATCAGGTAGGAGATGGCAATTCAGACCATTCGGTATGGAGCGCTCCTGAGAGCCAGACTCTGAACAGGCCGGCTTATTTTGCAGATTCAAGCAATCCGGCAACGGATGAAGTAAGTGTGGCAATAGCAGCACTGGCTTTAAATTATAAAAACTTTGGCAATGCTGAGGATTTGAGGGTTGCAAAGGATTTGTTTACATTTGTACAGAATAATAATAAGGCATGTGCAACAGAAGGCGCATGGGATTTTTATGCTTCTACAAGCTGGCAGGACGATTATGCATTGGCTGCTGCAGCTTTATGGATTGCAACAGAAGAAAACGGTTATAAGTCAGAATATGAAAGCAATAAGAGTGGTATCAATCAGTACTGGGTGCTTGACTGGGCGAACTCCGGAGCTATGGCATCTATGCTGGCAGGAGATACAGCAACACTGGCTAATGTAGCAAATGTTTGTAAGAATACGTCAAGCATTGACGGTGTGTTTAATTGCCTGCTTGACTGGGGGTCCTGCCGTTATAATGCGGCAGCCGGCTTTGTAGGTATGGTATACGATAAAATATCCGGTAATAATACCTATAATGCATGGGCAACAAGCCAGATGAATTATATGATTGGAGATAATCCAAGCAAGAGATGCTATATTGTAGGCTACAATGAAAATTCAAGCCAATATCCGCATCATCGTGCGGCTTCAAGGTCAACGGATGCAGCCATAACAAGCCCGGACCATTATACATTGCTGGGAGCACTTGTGGGCGGTCCCGGCAGGGATGGATATTATGCGGATAGTCAGAGTGATTATAATTGTAATGAGGTTGCGTTGGATTATAACGCAGGTCTGGTCGGAATAGCAGCGGGATTATATCTTGCGCATAAGAATGACTCTTCGGTTTATCTTTCATACGAAAAAGCCAATACGACGAATTACAGTACAGCTCTGGCGAAAAAGGAAGAGTTAAGCAGTATAGGAGTTACTACATATTATGGCACATCTACCTCAGAGGAGCCAAGTACAGAGGAGCCAAGTACAGAGGAGCCGAGTACAGAGGAGCCAAGTACAGAAGAACCGAGTACAGAAGAGCCAAGTACAGAGGAGCCGAGTACAGAGGAGCCTGTTGTTAAGGTTGAGAGTATTCATTTTGATAAAACATCAATAACACTTTATGTTGGTGAGTCAGACAGTATAACAGCAGATGTGAAGCCTTCAGATGCGGCAAATAAATCGCTTGCCTGGACCAGCTCAGACAGGGATGTTGTATCCGTATCGGACGGCAAGATAACTGCACTTAGCAAGGGTACGGCAACCATTACTGCTACGGCAAAGGATGGTTCAGGTATATCAGCTAATTGTACTGTTACAGTAAAATCTACAGGTAAGCTGAGTGCGGATAAAGAAAATATAGATATAGGACAGCTCGTATATGGCTATACCAATAGTGATATAGAGTCAGCAAAAGCCTCCATTATTTTAACAAATACCGGAGAAAAAACGGTAGAGAATGTAGCAGTTGTCCTGAATAATGGTTCATCATTTGAACTTGCAAATGTCCCTTCCCAGAATATATCAGCAGGAGCAACAGGTACAATAACAGTAAAGGCAAAGCAGTCATTGAATGCAGGAACCCATGATGACACAATAAAAGTAACATCTGACAGCGGAAGCTTTAATATTCCTGTTTCACTTACGGTTGTTAAGGCGCAGTCCGATACTACGGTTAAACTCAGAGTAAATAACAAAACATACTCAGAAATTGCATTATCTGTAGAGATAACAGGCAGTTCAAGTAATATAGAGTATGCAATCACAACAGAAAAAGAGTCAGATACATCCAAGCTTATTTGGCAGAATATGGAAACATTTTCCAATCTGAATGAGTTTACAACATATTACTTATATGCAAGAAGCAAGGAAGATGCTAACCATGACAGCGGTAAGATAAGTGATGGCCTTGAGGTTACAACCCTTGTACGTGACCCATATACAATAGATATCAGTAAGATAACATCTTCGGACTGTGCATATATTGAGGCGCTAAAAGATGCAGCGGGTGTATCAACAATAGATGCATATATGAAAGATGGTGTGCTTACAATATCACTCGCCAACAAGGATAATCCATATGTAATTACAGGCAGCAATAATAAGCTTGTTGTAGCAGCAGATGGGGTATCAGATATTACTTTAAAAAATGCAGAGCTTGATAAGCTTGAGCTTGGTATGTCTGGTAGTGGCAGCGTAAACCTAAAGACAGAGGGCACAAATCAGATTCATTCAGGAATTACCTTGAATAAGGATAAGACGAACACAGAAGCTGAACTGATAGTATCCTCTGATGACAAGAATGGTGTACTGAATGTTTCTTCCACAGGTAGACCTGCAATAGAAGCTATTGAAAAACTGACGATTGTTTCAGGTAATATCAATATCAGCTCCGATTATCAGTGTATTTTGGCAGGCTCTGTAGAATTAAGTGGTGGCACTATTCAGGCGTCGGTTACCGGAAGTCTCGGAGAAAGACCTGCAATAGAAGCAGAAACAGAAATCCTATTGACAGGCGGCAGCATATCCGTAACAACACCTTCAAAGGAGGATACATCCTTTGGGGTGTCAGAAGGCGGAAGGATTGTGATAGACGGAGATGTTGCTATCACAGGAAATCCGACATATTCAACAGATCCGGTTGATAGTAACGGAAATAAGCTTAGCACGGTAAATGTTATATTTGCAGATGATATGGGAAATACGTTAAAAACATATCAGATAAAAGCAGGAAGTGCACTGAATCTTGGAGACATCATCATAAAGAATGACGACGGAATCGACTATGCTGCTTCAAAAGAGGATTATTCACTTAGCTGGACTGATGGAAGTAATTTCTATACCACAGACCAAAAAATTGAAAATATTAACGGAGATATAACCCTTAAGGCAGTATGGACATGGAAAGTAGTTGATATTTCAAAAACATCGATAAGTGCTTTAAAATCAGTTGCATATACAGGCAAAGCTGTTTGCCCTGCCATATCTGTTACATACAAAAATAATAAGCTGACAGAAAATACAGACTATAAGCTTATTTATAAGAACAATGTCAATGCCGGAATTGCAAGCGTAACGATTACAGGAATTAATAAATATAGCGGAAGTGTGACAAAGAGCTTTACCATAAATAAAAAGAGTATAACAGGCAGCAACGTAAAATTGGTATCATCTGCCGTATATACAGGTTCGGCTATTAAGCCGACGGTTACCGTAACTTGTGCGTCCAAGGCACTTAAGTCCGGTACGGATTATACCATAACCTATAAAAACAATAAAAATATAGGCAAGGCTTCTGTTGTTATTACCGGTAAAGGAAATTATACAGGTACACTTACCAAGACCTTCAATATTACCGTTAAGAAGGGCAAAGTATATAAGGTTGGCAATTATAAATATAAAATTACAAATGCAGCTACGAACGGTAAGGGTACGGTAATGCTTACGGGAACAACAAAGAAACAGGCAAATGTTGTTATAAAGAGTACTGTAAAAATAGGCGGAAAGAGCTTTAAGGTTACAGCTATTGATAATAAGGCGTTTAGAAAGAATAAAGTCATAAAGAAGCTTACCATTCCTGCATCCGTAACAAAGATAGGAAAACAGGCATTTTACGGCTGCTCAAAGCTGAAAACAATAACAATTAATTCTACAAAATTAAAATCAAAGAATGTTGGTGCAAAAGCGTTTAAAGGCATCAATAAAAAAGCAGTTATAAAAGTTCCGAAGGCAAAGCTTAAGGCATATAAGAAGCTCCTGAAATCAAAGGGAGTATCTTCCAAAGCCACAATTAAGAAAAAGTAGAACAGATAATGTAAACAAAGAGTGTACATGGCGCTATAGGGGAGATTAAAGGCTTCCCTATAGTGTATCCATTAGTAATCTTCAGATGAATTAAATCAATAAATAATTCCCCTTAAAAATATTTATATCAGATGAAGGATACAAAGTAATTCCAGAAAAGATGTCAGGTAAAGCTGGCTTAAATGATGGATTAAAACTTTGCACCGAATTCGTAGAAATGAGGATTGAATGAATTTTTTTTGGAATTGTTAAGGATAAAAAAGGATAAAAGCTAGGAAAGGAAACAATCGCAGTCGGCGATAAGGTAAAAAAATATGATGAGTTTAAATACGGCATTTGTAAAAATATATGGAGAGCTGCTTGCACCATACGGATATAAAAAGATAAAGGGAAGAAGGCCCTATTTTGTAAAAGTGGTGGGAAATGAAATCGTCCATATCATATCCTACTCTACACGTCCGTCGCTGAAGTGGGGATACAAGGGATATACGGTAGTTGGCGGAGTTGCAACGGTTTACAGACCAAAAATAAATCTGGATATCACGACGCGCGATAATTTTAACTGGATGGATTCAAGTTTTGGATTTTATTCGATGACTGACCCTTATGGAGAAAAACCTAACAGAGCAGATGAGCTGTATACATTTTATTATAAGGAGGGAGATGAGGCGTCCATGCAGGAGTCGGTCAGGAAGACCTTTGAGTCGACGGAGGAGATCATGCTTCCAACATTCGAAAAGGTAACCGATTTAAAGTCATGTATGGAGTATTTAAAAATCTATCCAAGTTCATTGGTTTTATATGAGGATGAAGAGTTTGCCGAAAAATATGATGAATATTGTGAAGGACTTTTAAATTTGATTCTATATAGTGTTGACGAATATATCGAAGACCAAAAGCAACGACTCAAAAGATATAAAGAAAAAAAACTGCATTTGCTGGAAATGGGAAAGGAAGGACTTACGGAGGAAATATTGGCGGAAATGCTGAAGGACAGCGAAAGGGGGATGCAGAAGCGGATAGAGATATTTAAAAGATATAAGAACGACCCAGAAACGAATAGGAGGGCAATGGAAAGACTGGAGCGTTTTAAACAGTCAAATACAGAGCTCTTGCGCTCGTATGGACTGGATATTTAGAAACAGGAGGTAAAAAAATATGATGAGTTTAAATACGGCATTTGTAAAAATATATGGAGAGCTGCTTGCACCATACGGATATAAAAAGATAAAGGGAAGAAGGCCCTATTTTGTAAAAGTGGTGGGAAATGAAATCGTCCATATCATATCCTACTCTACACGTCCGTCGCTGAAGTGGGGATACAAGGGATATACGGTAGTTGGCGGAGTTGCAACGGTTTACAGACCAAAAATAAATCTGGATATCACGACGCGCGATAATTTTAACTGGATGGATTCAAGTTTTGGATTTTATTCGATGACTGACCCTTATGGAGAAAAACCTAACAGAGCAGATGAGCTGTATACATTTTATTATAAGGAGGGAGATGAGGCGTCCATGCAGGAGTCGGTCAGGAAGACCTTTGAATCGACGGAGGAGATCATGCTTTCAACATTCGAAAAGGTAACCGATTTAAAGACATGTATGGAGTATTTGAATATCTATATGCCAAGTTCATTGGTTTTATATGAGGATGAGGAGTTTGCCGAAAAATATAATGAATATTGTGAAGGACTTTTAAATTTGATTCTATATAGTGTTGACGAATATGTTGAGGATAAAAAAAGAATGCTCAAAAAGTATAAAGAAGAAACATTACATCTGATAGAAATAGGAAAGACCGGGCTTACGAAGGAAATATTTGCGGAAATGCTGAAGGACAGTGAAAGGGGGATGCTGAAGCGGATAGAGATATTTAAAAGATATAAGAACGACCCGGAAACGAATAGGAGGGCAATGGAGAAACTGGAGCGTTTTAAACAGTCAAATACAGAGCTCTTGCGCTCGTATGGACTGGATATTTAGAAACAGGAGGTAAAAAAATATGATGAGTTTAAATACGGCATTTGTAAAAATATATGGAGAGCTGCTTGCACCATACGGATATAAAAAGATAAAGGGAAGAAGGCCCTATTTTGTAAAAGTGGTGGGAAATGAAATCGTCCATATCATATCCTACTCTACACGTCCGTCGCTGAAGTGGGGATACAAGGGATATACGGTAGTTGGCGGAGTTGCAACGGTTTACAGACCAAAAATAAATCTGGATATCACGACGCGCGATAATTTTAACTGGATGGATTCAAGTTTTGGATTTTATTCGATGACTGACCCTTATGGAGAAAAACCTAACAGAGCAGATGAGCTGTATACATTTTATTATAAGGAGGGAGATGAGGCGTCCATGCAGGAGTCGGTCAGGAAGACCTTTGAATCGACGGAGGAGATCATGCTTTCAACATTCGAAAAGGTAACCGATTTAAAGACATGTATGGAGTATTTGAATATCTATATGCCAAGTTCATTGGTTTTATATGAGGATGAGGAGTTTGCCGAAAAATATAATGAATATTGTGAAGGACTTTTAAATTTGATTCTATATAGTGTTGACGAATATGTTGAGGATAAAAAAAGAATGCTCAAAAAGTATAAAGAAGAAACATTACATCTGATAGAAATAGGAAAGACCGGGCTTACGAAGGAAATATTTGCGGAAATGCTGAAGGACAGTGAAAGGGGGATGCTGAAGCGAATAGAGATATTTAAAAGATATAAAAACGACCCGGAAATGAATAGAAGGGCAATGGAAAGACTGGAGCGTTTTAAACAGTCAAATACAGAGCGTTTGCGCTCATATGGACTGGATATTTAGAAGATAGAGGGAATAATACAAATGGGAGGAATTGTGAGATGAAATTAAAGATAAGCTTAAAAAAATGGATAGCATATCTGCTTATATTTGCAGTTACCTTGTCGGTAATACCGCCTGTGCCGGTTTTTGCTTCTGGTGATGATGATATAGCAGGAAGCATAGCAGGAACGATACAGTCAGAGGCGGAGAAAACAGCGGAGGCTGCGGCGGATGCACTCTCCTCAAATAGTGCGGGGGATTGGGCGACTGCTGTTTTTGTGGACCACTGGTATTGGAACAGCTTCCACAATGCCGTACAGACAGATATATGTTCAAAGAACGACGGTTTGGTAGAAAAAGAATTAACCATTAAATATTCGAAGGATAATGGAAAACTGGAAGGGAAAACAGGCAGAGCCGATTTGTGGATGAAAGGTAATGATACATTCACTTATCTGTGGGAGGTCAAGCCCTATTCATATTCCACAGAGCCCAAAAGAAGCATTGCCAGAGCGCAGCTTGCGAATTATGTTCTTTCGGATCAAACCACATTTAAAACGGGTGGTATGCAGATTGAGGGCGGTGAGGTTATCTTATCTAAGCCGGTTGTTCATGTAGGATATACGGAGTATGTAACCTATACAATTACCTATACGAATGCAGGAGATGGTTTGATATTTTACAGCTTTGAGCGTCAAGTGGATAAGAGGGAACCCAATACGGAAACAAAACCGGTTGAAGTACCGGTCAGGCTGCCGTCAAAGGAAAAAGCTACAGGTGAAATTCTGAATCCGCCGATTCCGATTCCTGTTTATACCACGAATACTGATATAGATTTACCGGAGGTATTGGCTTTGGCAGCGATTGCCGCGGCATGGGGGACTCAACATGCTAAGATAAATGAAAATCCCCATACATCCAATTCACTTTCTGCAGCGATTGTCGCAGCGTCAGCAGCCTTTATCATCGCTGTTAATCCGATTATGACAAATGCTGCGGAGATAGATAATGATAAAATTAATACAGCCGTTGAAGATTTTAAGCTGGCACTTGAAGTGTATGGCGGCGAAGAAATATTGGAAGAGCTTGAAAATTATCTGCTCAGCGAGGATGAGGAGCTGCTGCAAGCACTGATAAAGGAAATTCAAGGGGAAGCAGAGGCTTATGAGAAGGCGGGAGATGCGCAGCCGCCAAGCGACCCGTTGATACTGGACCTCGGCGCAGCGGGAATCCAGCTTCATTCATTGGAAAACGGCGTGTATTTTGACCTTGACAATAATGGATTTGCGGAAAGAACAGCTTGGATTGATACAGAGGATGGCTTCCTTGCATTGGACCGCAATGATAATGGAAGGATTGACAATGGCGGAGAGTTGTTTGGTGACCAGGTTATTTTAAAAAACGGCTCAAAATCATCATCAGGCTTTGAGGCACTTGCAGAATACGATGAAAATGCCGATGATATCATTGACAGTCAGGATGAGATATTTGACAAGCTCCTGATATGGACTGATAAAAATCACAATGGTATTTCTGAAACAGATGAATTGGCTGCATTGGAGCAATATCATATTATTTCCATAAGCCTGAAGCATGTGGAACAAAGTGTTGTTGATGAGGAAACAGGAACACGTATTGCTGAAACGGCAAAAGTTAAAATGAATATTGAGGGAACAGTATCCCAGGCAGATATCAGTGAATTCTGGTTTCCGGTTAATTTATCGGATACCACACATGGAACGACGGTTACAGTGGGAAATATTCCGAATATTTCACAGGCGATAGCTGATGATGAAACAGGCGAGTTATTTAATTTAGTATGCAAATTCAGCGAGGAAACAGATATTGCATTAAAGCGGGCTTATTTAAAAGAAATTTTATATTTTATTACGGATGCGAACGATATAGTACCTGATTCCCGTGGCGGTAATATAGATGCACGGGATTTGAAGGTGATTGAAGAGTTTATGGGCAGAGCCTTTGTTGGTGTTGATGGTACAAATCCAAATGTGAATGCAGCAGCAATACTGGGGGAGATATTTAGCAGTATAGAGGATAATTATTATACAATTTTGAATCTGTATTCAGGTCTTGGCGGTTATTTGAAATCAGTATACGAGTATACTGATGATAACGGAAATAAGATAATGGATATGTCTTATTTGAATTATGTACTTGAATTAAAGATGACAAATGGTGATGACATTGATTCGGTTGTTTATGACCTTGGAATCTGCCTGAAATCTTATGACAGTATCAATCATACGGATTATTACGATGAATATGGCAAGTATTATTCTTCGGTTTCCTCTCATTATGCTGACATTGTAGAGATGACAAAAGCAGGAAATACATATATCGGATCTGATGAGGATGATTCTTATGAAGGAACAGGGATAAATGATTTTATACTCGGGAAAGGCGGTAACGATGTTTTAAATGGTGGAAGCGGAAATGATATCATCTTAGGTGGTTCAGGTGACGATGTATTAGATGGTGGTGCAGGTAATGACACATTAAAAGATGAGGATGGAAATGATATTTATGTGTTTGCCAAAGGATACGGCAATGATACGATCATTGATAGCGGCGGAAGCAATACAATTCGTTTTCGGGATATTGCCGCAAAGGATATTTTGGTAAATGGAACCGGAGAAAATGATGCAACTGTAATGATAAAGGGGACAAATGATACGCTTGTTTTAAAGGACTTCTGTGTCAGTGAAGAATTATCTGATTTTACACTTGAGTTCAAGGATAAAACGATGCATTGCACCGACGAGGCAAGTCCTTTCCGACACATTATTGGTGATGCATCAGACGATGAGCTGAAGGCGGTGCTTGATAATTCCATTATGAACGCCTTTGCCGGTAACGACATCGTTAAGGGAAGTAAAGGAAACGATATTATTTATGGAAACGATGGCGATGATAATATCGTTGCAGACACTGGAAATGATACGATATTTGGAGGCAATGACAATGATATATTAAGTGGCGGGGCCGGAGATGATATCATATATGGCGAAGCCGGTAATGATATTTTGGATGGTGAAGTTGGAGATGATTTCCTGTTTGGTGGTTCGGGCGATGATACATACATTTTTGGCAGCGGCTATGGAACGGATATCATAGAGGACTGCGAAGGGATATCAACAATCAAATTAGACGAGAAGCTTTCCATAGATGATATCACTGTATTCAAGGTATGTAACGAGGCGGTCGTAACCATTCATGATACGGAAGATAAGCTGGTAATAAGTGAATATGTTTCTAATGCTGATAATTATAATATCTGCATTGGTGATAATATAATAAACATAAAGGATATTATAGTGGATGATGTGCCTGAAGATCTCAATACAGAGAATATCAAATATCTTGTTGGTTCGGATGCATCAGATGCAGTATTTGCAGATGAAATAAAACATATGATTGCTACAGGCGGTGAGTATGATTATATTGTTGGTGGAAATAATACAGATATCATTTTTGGAGATATGGATGCCGACAGAATACAGGCAGGAGATGGTGCTGACGTCATTTGGGGTGGCGAAGGAACGAACCAGCTGCTAGGCGAAGACGGAAATGATTTCATTGCTGGCGGAACTGATAATGATTACATCTGTGGTGGTAATGGTGATGATATTATGATTGGAGGTAGAGGCGCTGACTTTATGGATGGTTCTGCAGGCAATGACACATATTACTTTAATGTTGGCGATGGCAATGACAATATTATGGATAGTGATGGAAGGAATACCGTTATTTTGGGAGATGGTATTCTTTCTAAGGACATAAAGGCATATAAAAACAATTGGAATGACCTGCTGATAACATTTGAAGGTATCGAGGATTCTATTACAATTAAGAATTATTGCATTGATGAAAACGCCCGCAATTTTAAGTTTATATTTGCAGATGGTGCCGCATTTTATGCAACAGATGAAGATAGTATTTTAAAAACGCTCAATGATAATGCAGGTACGGAATATATACCTTCCATTTATGAGGATGGAATAACGATTGTTTCCTCCGATGGAGATGACCAGCTTACAGGAAGTGATAGTGATGATGTCTTAATAGGTGGAGCCGGAAATAATCGTATTCTTGGAAAAGACGGCGATGATATTCTAGATGGAGGCAGCGGCACGGATTATCTCAATGGTGGTTTCGGCGATGATATTTATATCTATAGGAGTGGATATGGAACGGACACGATAAGTGACTCAGAAGGTGACAATCTCATAGAAATCTCAGGATATACAATATCTGATGTAAGAGCATATAGGACAAACTGGAACAATCTTACCATTGTGCTTGACGGCAGTGGAGAGGAAGGCTTAAATGATGATACAGCAGATAAGATTATCATTGAGAACTTTTATACCGGGGAGGCAAACAGAAACTTCTGCCTGTCGTTTGATGGAGTAATTATTCATGCGACTGATGCATCAAGTCCTCTCAGAACCATTTACGGTACGGCTGAGAGCGAGTATATGCAAGGCTTTGATGATGGTAGATTTATCATCTATGGCTGTGACGGTACGGATACGATAAATGGTGCGAATTCGGATGATTATCTTTATGGAGGAATTGGAGATGACAGAATATTAGGATATGCCGGAAATGATACCTTAGATGGCGAAGAGGGGAATGATTATTTGGAAGGTGGCTTAGGAGATGATACATATGTATTCCATATAGGCTCAGGAACAGATACCATTCATGATAATGAGGGTATTAATCGGATATCCTTCGGTGAAGGAATCGATAAAAATAGTATTACTGCCTGTAAGACAAATGGTAATGACCTTACAATAATGATTGAGGGAGCTGAAGATAAGCTTGTTATTCAGGGTTACTTTTTGTCTGTTGATAATAGAAAGTTTGATATCACTTTTGCAGATGGAAGCTGTATTGCATATGACAGCGTGGAAAATCCACTAAATCAAACAGAACAGTTTGCAAAATAAAAATGACAGGTTGTCAAGAAAAAATACTTGACAGCCTGTCGTTCATGTTATAGAATATCATACGGTAAAGGGAAAATGCTTTACAGGCGGTGGTATTTTGGAGAAGATAGTCAGACAGTCAATGTTATATGATTTTTATGGTGAATTGCTTACTGAACATCAGAAAAGCATATATGAAGAAGTAGTAAATAATGATTTGTCTTATTCAGAGATTGCCAGAATAAATAATATAAGCAGACAGGGCGTTTATGATATGATTAAACGCTGTGATAAGATTCTGGAGGATTATGAGAGTAAGCTTAAGCTGGTAGATAAATTTTTAAGGGCAGAGGAACAGGTAAAGAAAATAAAAGAATGTGCCTGTCAGCTTAAGCGTATGAATTCGGATGAGAGACTTAACAGAAAGATAAATGAGATAGAAGTATATAGTGATTCTATTCTCGATGAGTTCTGATATAAATAGCAGGTAAAAAACAGTTGGAATACGATATACATAGCGATATCCGTAGAAAGGGAGAGATTCATGGCATTTGACAGTTTGTCAGAGAAGCTGCAGAATGTATTTAAAAAGCTTAGAAGCAAGGGTGTCTTAACTGAAGATGATGTAAAGGAAGCTATGAAAGAAGTTAAAAGAGCGTTGCTCGAGGCAGACGTTAACTTCAAAGTAGTAAAATCATTTATCAAGTCAGTCAGTGAAAGAGCTGTCGGTGAAGAGGTCCTCAAAGGGCTGAATCCGGGACACATGGTTATTAAGATCGTAAAGGAGGAAATGGATAAGCTGATGGGCTCAGAGATAACAGAGCTTAAGCTTCGTCCTTCAAATGAGATTACTGTTATAATGATGTGTGGCCTTCAGGGTGCAGGTAAGACGACTACAGTTGCTAAGCTTGCGTATCAGTACAAGAATAAAGGGAAGAAACCGCTTCTTGTTGCTTGTGACGTATACAGACCTGCGGCAATAAAACAGCTTCAGATAAACGGTGAGAAGGTTGGTGTTCCCGTTTTTGCAATGGGAGACAGCCATAAACCGCTTGATATTGCAAAAGCGGCACTTTTACATGCGGCAAAAAATAATATCAATCTTGTATTTTTAGATACGGCAGGCAGGCTTCATATAGATGAAGATATGATGACGGAGCTGGCTGATATTAAAGCGAATATTGATGTTGCATATACGATACTTACAGTCGATTCCATGACAGGTCAGGATGCTGTAAATGTGGCAGCTTCATTTAATGAAAAAATAGGTATAGACGGTGTTATCCTTACGAAGCTTGATGGTGATACCAGAGGCGGTGCTGCCCTTTCCATAAAAGCAGTGACAGGAAAACCTATTTTATATTCAGGTATGGGTGAAAAGCTTACAGATTTGGAGCCCTTTTATCCTGATAGAATGGCAAGCCGTATCCTTGGTATGGGTGATGTTGAATCCCTTATTGAGAAGGCACAAAGCGCCATAGATGAAGAAAAAGCAAAAGAGATGGAACAGAAGTTCCGAAAAGCAACCTTTGATTTCAATGATTTTCTTGATCAGATGGCCCAGCTTGAAAAGATGGGCGGTATACAGGATTTGCTGGCTATGATGCCGGGAATGCCCAGTCAGATGAAGAATGTTGAAATAGATGAAAACGCAGCTAAAACACCAAAGGCTATTATACAGTCCATGACGCCGCGTGAGCGCAGCTTACAAGACAGCATTACGCCTTCCCGTAAAAAACGTATCGCAGACGGTGCCGGAGTGCAGATTGCAGAAGTAAATCGTTTTTTGAAACAGTTTGAACAGTCTAAGAAAATGATGAAACAGATGTCAGGCATGATGGGTGGGAAAAAGCGAGGCGGTTTCAAATTGCCTTTTGGCTTAAGATAATTAATTTTTAGGAGGAACAAATAAAATGGCAGTAAAAATCAGATTAAGAAGAATGGGTTATAAGAAGCATCCTTTCTACAGAGTAATCGTAGCAGATTCAAGATCACCAAGAGATGGTAGATTTATTGAGGAAATCGGTACTTATGATCCGAATCAGGAGCCTTCTGTAGTTAAGATTAATGAAGAGGCTGCAAAGAAGTGGCTCGCTACAGGTGCACAGCCAACTGAGACAGTTGCTAAGTTACTGAAGCAGGCAGGTATAGAGAAATAATATTACTTGGGAGGTATTAAGATGAAAGATTTAGTTGAAATCATTGCAAAATCCCTAGTAGATCATCCTGAGAAAATAAATGTTACAGAAACTGAAGAAGATGATATCGTAAAAATCGAGCTTACTGTTGCACCTGAGGATATGGGCAAAGTGATTGGCAAGCAAGGCAGAATTGCAAAATCCATCCGTACAGTTGTAAAAGCAGCTGCTTCAAAGGGTGATAAAAAGGTAATTGTAGATATTAAATAAATACAAAGATCTTATGCGGGGGAGTTATCAACTCCCCTGTATGTTGTTATACAGGTTCTGTAGGTGCTAAAGGAGAATAAATGGGAGACAGATTACGTGTAGGAGTTGTAACGACAACTCACGGAATAAAAGGTGAACTTAAGGTTTTTCCTACCACTGATGATATAAACAGATTTAAAACTCTTAAGAAATGTTTTTTGACAAATGGTAAGGAAACATATGAGGTAAATTGTACTTCATGCAAGTTTATGAAAAATATGGTTATTCTGAAATTTAAGGAATACGATAATATAAATGATGTAGAAAAGTTCAGGCAATATGATATATTGGTGAACAGGGAAGATGCCGTAACACTTTCAGACGGGGAGTTTTTTATATGTGATGTTATAGATGCAGAGGTTTTTGACCAGCAGGATCATTTTATGGGAATACTCGCTGATGTTTTGGAAACTCCTGCGAATCATGTATTTGTTGTGAAGAAAGAAAACGGCGATGAAAAACTGATTCCTGTTGTAAAGGAATTTGTCTATGAAATAGATACTGAAAATAAGCGGGTAAAGGTAAAAGATTTTGACATGGTAGAGGCAGATTGATGATGAATTTTTATGTGCTGACATTATTTCCGGATATGGTTATGGGTGGTCTGAAGACCAGCATAACAGGCAGGGCAATTGAAGCCGGACTGCTTCATATCGAGGCAATAAACATAAGAGATTTTACAAATGATAAGCACGGTCATGTAGATGATTATCCATATGGCGGCGGCGCAGGAATGGTTATGCAGGCAGAGCCTGTATATCGGGCATATCAGTATGTCTGTGAAAAGATAGGACACAAACCCAGAGTTATCTATATGACACCACAGGGAAGAATCTTTAATCAGAAAATAGCAGGCGAGCTGTCTGCACTTGACGATATTATTTTGCTGTGCGGTCATTATGAAGGTATAGATGAGCGTGTTTTGGATATGATAGTAGATGATTATATGTCAATCGGTGATTTTGTATTGACGGGAGGAGAGCTTCCTGCCATGGCAATCATTGATGCCGTATCCAGACTTGTTCCGGGAGTGCTGAATAATGATGATAGCGCAGAGATAGAGACATTCCATGATAATTTGCTTGAATATCCGCAATATACAAGACCGGCAAATTTCATGGGAATGGAGGTCCCGGAGGTGTTACTTTCAGGGCATCATAAGAATATTGAAGCATGGCGGCGAAAGCAGTCAATTATGCGAACAAAAGAACGCAGACCTGATTTGTATGATGAATATGAAAAGACGCATGCTGATATAATAAGAAAGAAAAAATAATTCTTGTTGCATTATACTATAAATGGTACAATATCCGCAAAGGCAATGAGCCATAGGCGAGTTTAGTTATCAAGGTATAATAAAGTATAGAGGAGATTGAAAAATGAAACGTAAGATATTATTATTTACTGCAATGATATTTGCACTTGCATCCTTTACAGCATGCGGTAAGGAAAAGAATGACGAAGAGAAGAGTATTAAGGATGATTTTATAGAGCTGGTAGGAACAGAGATTCCAAGTGCAGAGAAGAAAGAAATAGAAGCAATGAATACTTATAACGGATATTTTACCGAGGGAAGTGAAATTGATACTGCTGCACTTCTTGCAGACCTTGAAAATAATATTATTCCAAAATATGAGGAGTTTATGACAAGTGTTGAAGAGATTGAAGTTGAATATGATGAGGTTCTTGCGATAAAGGAGCTTTACTATAGCGCAATGGATTATCAGCTTCAGGCGCTTAAGCAGGTGACTGAGGCATTAAAGGAAGAGGATGCAGATTATCAGGAGGAAGCTGCATCACTTCTTGGACAGGCTGAGGAGAAATATGCAGAATATCTGGCTGCTGTAGAAGGTCTGGCATCTGAAAATAATATAACAATTAAGAATAACAGTAATATAACAGCTTCAAAGAATGAAGATTCGTCAGAGGTGGATTCGGATATGGAGACCACATCCACGGAAGCAGAATAAAATATGCTGTTTATTTATCATTTAGGAATGAAATCTGTAGTAATATTGTGTTCATATTATATCTAAGAAATTTGCAAAAAGAAAGCAGGCTTAGCTGACATGGCACTATGTTATTACAGATTTTATTATTATATTAGGAAATTTTAAATTTTGAAACAGAGTAATAACGCTATGAATAATTTTGGTTCATATTTAAAATATGAAAATGATATGAATCATATAAAATAATATTATTATTCACATTTATTTCATATCTTATTGCTATATTTTTCTATAGATGAAATAAGGACAGATGGGAGAATGTTATGGACAATATAAAAATACTTGTTGTAGATGATGAAAGCAGAATGAGAAAGCTTGTAAAGGATTTTATGGTAAAAGAGGGATATGTTGTTCTTGAAGCGGGTGACGGAGAGGAAGCACTTGATATTTTCATGAATAATAAGGATATTTCTCTTATTATTTTGGATGTCATGATGCCTAAAATAGATGGATGGGAGACCTGCAAAGAGATCAGGAAGTATTCCCAGGTTCCTGTTATTATGCTTACCGCTAAATCTGATGAGCGAGATGAGCTTCTTGGTTTTGAGCTTGGCATTGATGAATATATAACCAAGCCTTTTAGTCCTAAAATACTTGTAGCAAGAGTATCAGCTATACTCCGCAGAACTTCAGATGCTTTGCTTGAGGATAAATTGAGTGCCGGAGATATAAGTATGGATTTGACAGCACATCTGGTGAGCGTAGACGGTAAATATGTAGAGTTAAGCTTTAAAGAGTTTGAATTACTGCAATATTTTATTATGAATAAGGGTGTGGCACTTTCAAGAGAAAAGATTTTAAATAATGTATGGAATTATGATTATTTTGGTGATGCCAGAACAATAGATACCCATGTTAAGAAGCTGAGAAGTAAGCTGGGTGACAAAGGAGATTATATCAAGACTGTCTGGGGCATGGGCTACAAATTTGAGGTGGATGATGAAAGGGTCGGTAAAAACTAAAATTACACTTTGCCTGATGGCTATTATAGCATTTATGATAGCCTTATCATGCGTTCTCTCTATACTATTTATAAAGAGATATTATTACAATGATATAAAAAATAAGCTGATTGATACTTATAAGTCGTGCAACAGGGAGTTTGGCAATAAAAAGGACTATGATGAGAAAACCCTGACAACAGATGTATCAAATGAAGCGGATGCGATGATATATATTGTTGATGACATACATAACAAGATATATACATCGGTAAATGAAGAGTCGACTGTATTTGAAAATCTTGAATTTATTGCAGAGTTTTTGGGTGTAAGCCAAAATGCAAATGCAAAAAATTCCCAAATTTACAGTGAGGAAATAGAGCATCATAGAAACTATAAAATTCAGATAACAAAAGATACCAATACAAATTCCAGTTATTTTGATGTAGTTGGATTTTTGGATAACGGATTTGTCATTATTATCAGAACTTCTGTATCAAGAACGGATGCAACAATTAAGACAACGATAAAATTTTTATTTATCGTGCTTGTAGCTGTTGCAATCATATGTTGCTTGCTAACTTATTTCTTTAGTAATATATTTGCCCGTCCTATTAAAAAGCTAACGAATGTGGCAGCCCGTATGTCAAAGCTGGATTTTGAGGCAAAGGTTGAGAATCCTTCAAATGACGAAATCGGTGAATTGGCAATATATATGAATGAGCTTTCTTTCAGATTAAAAAATACGTTAAGTGAGCTTCAAGAGGCAAATTCAAGATTACAGACAGATATAGATGAAAAGATAATGATAGACGAAATGAGAAAAGAATTTTTGTCCCATGTATCTCACGAACTGAAAACGCCTATTGCACTGATACAGGGATATGCAGAGGGGCTTCGTTATAATGTAAATGATGATGAGGAAAGTAAGAATTTTTACTGCGATGTCATTATGGATGAGTCTGCAAAGATGAATAAGCTGGTTAAACAGCTTCTGGACTTGAATGAGATAGAATTTGGAAATAATAAAATAAATCCGGAGATATTTGATATTAATGCATTGATTAAGAATGTTATAGATGCCTCCGCTATATTAATAGAACAAAACGAGAGCAATGTATCATTTACTGAGTCGGAGCCTTTATATGTGTATGCTGATGAATTTATGATAGAAGAGGTATTTACAAACTATCTCACAAATGCCATTCATTATTGCAAAAGCGGTGGAAATGTTAAGATATGGACAGCTTGTTCAGCGTATCAAGAGCCGCGTGATATTCCTTCAAAGGGATTCATTACAGGAAACCTTAGGGTATTTGTATATGATGAAGGACCGACGATTCCTGTTTCGGAGTTGGATAAGGTATTTATTAAATTCTACAAGGTGGATAAGGCAAGAACAAGGGAATATGGAGGAAGCGGTATAGGACTGTCTATCGTAGCGGCCTCCATGCAGGCTCATAATAAAATGTATGGTGTTTATAATGTTGAGGATGGCGTGGTATTTTACTTTGACCTTGATATCATAAAACCACTGGAAAGCAGTATATAATAGACCGGAATTGAGAGTTTACCCATTTGAAGGAATCAGGGTAAGAAATCGGCATATATACTTGGTCTTGAGGCTGATTTTGCTCCAGATGGTGGGAGAGGAAAGGTATTCTATGAAAAAAATAAGAGCTTTTGTATTGGAGAATCGGTGAAAATAAATATGCAACAGTCGCATTACTAGGGGGCGATTGTCTGCTCATAGAGATTTGGTCCGGGAATTAAAAGATAAGGGAATTGAAAAAAAGAAGCTTTTAAGATATAATCTTAAAGGTTTCTTTTTGTTACTTTATGGTAAATGTCTAAATCATCTATAAAGTAAAGATATTAATTATATTTGGAAATGGAGAAATACGATGTCATATAGTGCAAAAAATATTGAAGTATTAAAGGGCCTGGAGCCTGTAAGACTTAGACCGGGTATGTATATCGGTAATACGGGAAGAAGCGGTTTGAATCATTTGATACAGGAGCTGATCGATAACTCCGTTGACGAGCATCTGGCAGGATTCTGTAACAATATATTTGTCAGTATCAATGAAGATGGCTCTGCAACAGTTTCAGATGACGGACGAGGGGTACCTGTAGATATCCATGAGACGGAGGGGATTCCGGCAGAACGTGTTGTTTATACGGTACTTCACGCAGGCGGTAAGTTTAACAGCTCAACTTATAAGATAAGCGGAGGACTTCATGGCGTTGGTTCCGCTGTTGTAAATGCACTATCCAAGAAGCTGATTGTAGATGTGGCAAGAGACGGATATCTTTACCATGATGAATATGAATATGGTGTGCCTGTTACCGAGCTGGAAGGCGGACTGCTGCCTAAGACAAAGCTCAGAGAGAAGAGGACGGGAACAACCGTTACATTATATCCTGATGATACCATATTTGAAACGGTTAAGTTTAAGGCGGATGCCATCAAACAGCGTATTAAGGAAACGGCTTATCTCAATCCTGAACTGACCATAACCTTTCATAACAAGAGAGACGGACAGGAGCCGATTGTATTTCATCAGCCGGGAGGCCTGTCGGCATTTGTAAAGGATATATCAGAGGGACTGACGCATACTTCACCTGTTGTTTCCATATCGGGGGAAAAGGACGGAATAGAGGCCGATATCGTATTTCTGATGACGGAGGACGGCGAGGAGAATATCATCGGCTTTACCAATAATATTACAAACCCTGAGGGCGGTACGCATGTAACAGGATTTAAGTCAGGATTTGCAAAGCTTATCAATAACTATGCCAGAAATGAGCTGGGGCTTCTGAAAGAAAAGGATACAAATCTCAGTGGCGCAGATATACGTTCCGGTATGCAGGCGATTATATCAATCAAGCATCCTGATCCACAGTTTGAGGGACAGACAAAAACAAAGCTGTCTAATACTGACGTGACAAAGGCTGTAGATGACATCGTAAAAGAGCAGCTTACGGTTTATTTTGACAGAAATTATGAGGTGCTTAAGGATATAGCAGACAGAGCTGTGGCTCTGTCCAAGCGTAAGGCACTTGAAAAATCCAAAATCAATATTAATAAATTTTCCTTTGAAGGTAACGGAAAACTGGCAAAGCAGGAGTCAAATGACGCCTCAAAATGCGAAATCTTCATCGTAGAGGGTGATTCTGCGGGCGGTTCGGCAAAGACCGCCAGAAACAGGAAATATCAGGCGATATTGCCGCTTAGAGGTAAAATCCTGAATGTGGAAAAGAAGCCTGTGTCAAAGGTTCTTGAAAATGCCGAAATAAAGGCGCTTATCAATGCATTTGGCTGTGGCTTTATGCAGGGCTACGGTAATGATTTTGATATTACGAAGCTGAATTATGACAAAATCATTATTATGACAGATGCGGATGTGGATGGAGCACATATAGCGACGCTGCTTTTAACCTTCTTTTACAGATTTTTCCCTGACCTTATTAATGAGGGACATATCTATATTGCCATTCCACCTCTCTATAGAGTTGGCGAGGGAAAGAATATAAAGTATCTGTATTCAGATGATGAACTGGCGAAATATCGAAAAACACATACAAGTAAGTTTACGATACAGCGTTACAAGGGTCTTGGAGAAATGGATGCGGACCAGCTCTATGAAACGACCATGAATCCGGAGACGAGACTATTGAAGCAGGTGTCAATCAACAGCCGTATCGAGGCAAACCAACTGACACAGACACTGATGGGAACAGAAGTAGCACCACGAAGAGAATATATAGAGAATCACAGCATGGACGCTGTTTTAGATATATAGCTGGCGGATATCAACATTATGGCTGCTTTTAAAAAAGGAGAAAATATGGCGGAGAAAATATTAAATGTAGATTATGAAAGCGAAATGGGACAATCCTATGTGGATTATTCAATGAGTGTTATAACGGAGAGAGCGCTTCCTGATATCAGAGACGGACTGAAGCCTGTACAGCGAAGAATACTCTATTCTCTTGACGGACTGGCAGGCTCGGACAAGCCGCATAGAAAGTGTGCAAGAATCGTCGGTGATACCATGGGTAAATATCATCCTCATGGTGACAGCTCAATATATGAAGGCCTGGTAAATCTTGCACAGAACTGGAAGCTTCCTATACCACTTGTAGACCCGCATGGTAACTTTGGTTCCGTTGATGGTTCGGGAGCTGCTGCAATGCGTTATACGGAAGCAAGAATATCGAAATATACAGAAGATGTCTGTATGAAGGATTTACAGTATTTTAAAGACCAATTCATACCTAATTTTGATGGAACGGAGACAGAGCCTACATTTCTTCCGTTTCAGGTGCCGAATATTTTAGTAAGCGGCTCTACAGGTATTGCCGTAGGTATGGCGACCAATATTCCATCCCACAATCTGGGGGAGGTTATCGATGCGACAATTATGTATTTGCAGAATCCTGAGGTTTCCTTAGAGGAGCTGATGGAGGTAATGCAGGGACCTGATTTTGCCACAGGCGGAATCATCAATGCATCGAAGGAAGATTTGCTTAAGGTTTATGAGACAGGCCTTGGCAAGATAAAGGTGCGTGGTAAGGTGGAAATAAGGGATATCGGTCATGGCAGAAAGAGTATATGTGTAACCGAAATTCCATTTACCATGATAGGGGGAACGGCAAAATTCCTTGATACCGTTGCCGAGCTGACAAGAAACCGGGAGCTTCCTGCCGTTGTTGATATCGCAGACCGAGGTGATAAAACAGGAGAGTGTCTTTGTATTGATGTGAAAAAAGGAACGTCTGATGACGAAATCAATAATATTATTAATATTCTGTACAAGAAGGCTGGACTTGAGGATACATTTGGTGTAAATATAAATTGTATTCATAATGGAAAGCCGGAGGTCATGGGACTAAAGCGGATTCTTTTCATTTATACAGATTTCAAATATGGTCTTTATACAACGAAGTATAAGAAGCTTCTTGATGCCCAGGAGGATATACGTGAGATTAAGACGGGGCTTTTGACGGCTGTTGACTGTATCGACCTGATTATTGAGATCCTTCGTGGAAGTACAAAGGTGGCGGATGCGAAGGCTTGTCTGATGCATGGTGATACGTCAAATATTAAATTCCGTTTTAAAGGCTCTGAGGCAGATGCAAGGTTCTTATGCTTTACAGAGAAACAGGCAGATGCCATACTGGCAATGAGACTCCAGAAGCTTATCGGTCTGGAGATTAATGCCCTGAAAAAGGAACTGGCAGATGCGGAGAAGCTGATAAAGAAATATAATAAGCTGCTTTCAAGCAAATCGGCAATGATGGCCCAAATGATAGAGGATATGCTTGCCATCAAGGAGAAATATGCAATTCCAAGAAAGACAAAGATTGCATATTATGGTGAGGTGGCAATCAAGAAGGCTGAGGTTGTTGCTGCGGAGGTGGCTGTACTCCTTGACCGTTTCTATTATATCAAGGTGGTAGACGGAAATGTCTATGATAAGAATATAGAACAGATTACGAAGGATTACAGGTTTGCCTTTAAGTGTCAGAATATAGAGCGTATTGCAGTATTTGCAGATAATAATCAGGTGTATACCGTAAAGGTTCAGGATATTATTAAGCTTCAGGCAAAGAAGAATACTTCTAAAGCAAAGTCCGGTGGAAATGGACTGATTGGAAGATTATCGGACAAGGGGATACAGATCTTTGAATTCTGTAATATGAACGGCGACGAGAATATCTTGTATATGGGCTGTATAGAGCAGTTTGTAAACAGCAGGCTGTTATTTGCCACCAAAAATGGCATGGCAAAGCTTGTAGACGGAAGTAACTTTGATATAACCAGAAAAGCCGCTGCTGCATCAAAGCAGGGCGATGAAATGGTATATATAGGGGTTGTAAGCGAGGATGACTTTATTATAGCCAAAAGCGAGAAGGGGTATTATATCCGGGTTGCCGTATCGGATATTCCTGAAAAAGGAAAGGGGGCAGGCGGTGTGAAGCTGATTTCACTTTCTGATGGTGATACGGTTGAATCCGTCTATGCAGGAAGTACAAAGGACAGCTTCTTCATCGATGATACAGAGATTATATTTACCAGAATAAAGGCAGCAAAACGTGGTGCCAAGGGAACAAAGCTTAGAATCTGATTTCCCCTGCAATGGCGGAGAAGGCACGGCATTTATGCGGCAAAGAGACGAAGCTTAGTATCGAATATACATGGAAGGTTAGGAATAATGATGATATCTATTATTGATTATGATGCAGGAAATATAAAAAGTGTGGAAAAGGCATTTGAATATTTAGGTCAAAGGGCTGTAATAACAAGGGACAGGGATATGATTATGGCAAGTGACAAAGTGGTGCTTCCCGGAGTGGGAAGCTTTGGAGATGCCATGAATAAAATCCGTGAATATAGGCTTGAAAATGTAATATATGATATAATAGATAAAGGAACACCTTTCCTTGGAATCTGCCTTGGATTACAGCTTCTTTTTAAAACAAGCGAGGAATCTCCGGATGCTACGGGACTGGGAATCTTAGATGGCAGAATTATTAGGATTCCGGATCGTCCTGAGTTGAAAATTCCACAGATAGGATGGAATTCTCTTAAAATAAATCCAAAAGCCAGATTATTTCAAGGCTTACCTGAAAATCCTTATGTATATTTTGTTCATTCCTATTATCTGAAGGCGGAGCATGAAGAGGATGTAGCCGCATCTACATTTTATGGTGTTGATATCCATGCTTCCGTTGAGCATGGAAATGTTTTTGCATGTCAGTTCCACCCTGAAAAAAGCTCTGAGGTTGGACTGAAAATACTGAAGAATTTTATTGAGTTATAAGTAGGTTGACTGCAACAAGAATGGATATGTCGTGGATTATGACAGAAATGATATGCTGTGATTTATATCAGTATTTTGAATGTGGTTTGCATGAAGGGAGAAGGAATAATGCATACAAAAAGAATAATTCCATGTCTGGATGTGAAGAACGGAAGAGTGGTTAAGGGAATCAATTTTGTGAATCTGACAGATGCAGGAGATCCGGTTCAGGTAGGGGCAGCCTATGATAAGGCAGGGGCAGATGAGCTTGTATTTCTGGATATTACCGCATCATCAGACCAGAGAAATATTGTGGTGGATATGGTAAGGCGGGTAGCCGAAACGATATTTATACCATTTACTGTAGGTGGCGGTATCAGAACGGTAGATGATTTCAAGGCAATCCTCCGTGAGGGTGCCGATAAGGTATCAGTCAATTCGGCGGCAATAGACAATCCGAATCTTATCGCCGAGGCTGCGGACAAGTTCGGCAGTCAGTGTGTGGTTCTTGCAGTTGATGCCAAGCGGCGTGTGGACGGTTCAGGCTGGAATATCTACAAGCATGGCGGAAGAATAGACTGTGGTATTGATGCGGTGGAATGGGCTATGAAGGCGGTAGAACTCGGAGCAGGTGAGATTCTTCTGACCAGTATGGATTGTGATGGAACGAAAACAGGCTATGATATAGAGCTGACCAGAATCATATCTGAAAATGTCAATGTTCCTGTTATTGCTTCAGGTGGAGCAGGCGCAAAGGAACATTTTTATGATGCACTTACAGAAGGTAAGGCAGATGCAGCACTGGCGGCATCACTGTTCCATTATAAGGAGCTGGAAATTGCAGATTTGAAGAATTATCTGAAGGATAGAGGAATTCCGATGAGGATATAACAGAAATAGAATATACGATATAATATTTATGCAGTCAATAAAGTGATGGCAGTTGATATACAGGTGGTATTATAATAGCTTAATACAATATATCTGTATATTGGCTGCCTTATTTATATATATAATTGGTTAGCTGTTTTTAGGAAAATAGTGTTTTGTAATGCTTATCCTGTTGATGTTTTAGGAAAAGCTTGTCTTGTACTTGTTATCCTGATAGTATTTTTTCTTGACAGAATATTAAAGCCGGAACATAATGTATTATATTATGATATAAGACAAATTTTTTATTAAATAAAACATGTTACTCGTTGTATAAGTTCTATCGAAATAAACCTGAAGTAATATTATGTAAGAGAGGGGGAAAATTATTTTATTATTTGACAGTTTGGGGATTTATCCAATGTGTCGTAAAACCCCCTGCTTTAGCTGTGGGGATATAAGATACGTCCATCAAATTTACGCAAGTAATTGAAGATGGACAGAATAGAGTTGTATAATATAGCAATTAGTGGTATAATACATATATGG
>CAZATW010000011.1:0-53331 GCA_964488185.1 uncultured Coprococcus sp.
TAAATTTGTTACTCGCCGCCTATAGAGGCGGGAGTCATCTCCCATCTGATATATTTGATTTTATCCCTTTCTTTTTACAAAATTACTCCTCAAACTTCTTCACAAGTATACTTGCGTTATGTCCTCCAAAGCCAAGGGAATTGCTGATAGCATATGTTATATCCTTATATACGCCTTCACCCATTGTATAGTTTAAATCCATTTCCTCATCCGTTTCCTTCAGTCCGACTGTCGGATGAATATATCCCTCTTCTATTGATTTCACACATGTAATAAACTCAACGGCTCCGGCAGCCCCAAACAAATGACCTATCATGGATTTTGTTGAATTGATATTAACATGATAGGCATCCTCACCCATTGCATATTTGATAGCTCTTGTTTCAAATAAATCATTATGGTGTGTGCTTGTTCCATGTGCATTTACATAATCAATATCAGCAGGTCGAATTCCTGCTTCCTCCATAGCAAGCTTCATGGCACGTCCTGCACCGCTTCCATCCTCCTTCGGAGAAGTAATATGGTATGCATCACAGGTAGAGCCATAGCCGACTATCTCTGCAAGAATCTTTGCACCACGAGCCTGTGCATGTTCCAGTGATTCAAGAATGACAACACCTGCCCCCTCTGCTATTACAAAACCACATCTGTCCTTATCAAATGGAATTGATGCTTTTGCCGGGTCTTCCGCACTGGAAAGAGCCGTCATTGAAATAAAGCCCGATACATTTGTCTCACAAATGGGTGACTCGGCTCCGCCGGCAACCATTACATCGGCTTCTCCATACTGTATATATCTATATGCTTCACCGATAGAATTTGTACCTGTCGCACAGGCTGTAACAATATCTGTACATTTACCTTCCAATCCATACTGGATTGCTACATTTCCTGACGCCATATTGGATATCATCATAGGAACCATCATAACACTGACTCTGTTCGCCTTGCCTTCTACAACCTTCTTGTGCTCCTTCTCAATCGTCGCAACACCACCAAGACCGTTTCCTATACATGTTCCGATTCTGGTTCTGTCCTCCTTCTCAAGATCAAGTCCCGCATCCTTGATAGCCTCACCTGTCGCAGCCACGGCATACTGACAGAATGGCTCCATTCGTCTTGCGGTCTTGGCGTCCATATACTCCTTAGCATCAAAGTTTTTAACCTCTGCTGCCAGCTTACACTTATAATCGGTTACATCGAATTTTGTAATCTCGCCAATGCCTACTTTATTCTTCTTAATGTTCTCCCAGAATTCTTCCACATTATTTCCGATAGGAGTAACTGCTCCCATACCTGTTACAACAACTCTTTTCATCTCATACCTCTCTTGTTTTACGCTTATAATGAATTAGATATTTTAGTATATCTTACCACAATGTATTCTATATAACAAGGAGAAATAGTTTTTAAAACCACTTCTGTTTGCATTCAAGACTCGCTCGCGAGTCTTGGCGCGGGATTCGTGTCAGCGTTAGCTGACATATTCTAAAAGAAAAAGCCCTTACGGTTATCCGCAAAGACTTTTCCCTATGAAAACTATTTCAATGCCGAAACAGCAACATGGCATTATCATTATATCCGTTTATATACCAAATTATTCCTTTATTTCACCATTCTTCAAACGATTAAAGTAGCTCTTTGTTTCTTTTGCCACAACACCGCTTAGTGCAAGAAGCGCTATAAGATTCGGAAGTGCCATAAGCGCATTCATGATATCCGCAATCGTCCAAACGGCCGCAACGGTAAGAAATGGTCCGATAAATACAGCAGCTATGTATAACCAGCGATATACGGTCATTGTTGTCTTCTTTCCCTTTGACAAATACTCAAGGCATCTCTCCGAGTAATAGTCCCATCCGAGAATCGTTGTAAACGCAAAGAATACAAGGCACATCATCAATATAAATGCACATGCCTGACTTCCAAATGGAAGTCCATTAACAAATGCATGCGTAGTAACCTCAACGCCCTCAAGACCAGCTACATTATGGGCACCTGTTATAACAATAGAAAGACCCGTCATCGTACAGATTACAATCGTGTCTATAAATGTTCCTGTCATGGAAACAAGCCCCTGACGTACCGGCTCATTCGTCTGGGCTGCTGCGGCTGCGATAGGTGCACTACCAAGACCTGCCTCATTTGAGAAAATACCTCTTGCAATACCCTTCTGCATAGCTATGATTATGGCACCAAGAGCACCGCCGGCTGCTGCACGAAGTCCAAATGCACTCGCAAATATTTCTTTAAATGCACCCGGAATTGCTTTTGCATTTAAAACCAAAAGTATTACACAGAATAATACATATATACATGCCATAAACGGAACAATTACCTGTGATACCTGTGAAATACGTTTAATTCCGCCGATTATAACAAGTGCTGCACAAACTGTTACTGCTATAGCGGCAATAACGACGGTCCAGCTATAATCCCTGTCGAACAATTCTACAGTCCAGCTGTTATCCGTATCAAAGAAGTTGTTTACTGCGCTTGTAATACCGTTTACCTGAGTAATTGTACCTATCCCAAGCAGACCTGCGCCTATTCCAAAGATAGCAAACAGCTTTGCAAGCCATTTCCACTTAGGACCCATACCGTTTTCTATGTAGTAGAACGGACCTCCAAGTGAATGATTATCTTTATCGATAACACGGTACTTAACGGCAAGAACACCCTCCGCATACTTCGTTGCCATACCAAATAAAGCGGCAACCCACATCCAGAACAATGCCCCCGGTCCACCTGCACATATAGCTGTTGCAACACCTACAATGTTACCTGTACCGATAGTCGCTGAAAGAGCTGTACACAATGCACCAAATGAGCTTACCTCACCTTTTCCGCCTTCCTCATTCTTCACCATGTACTTCAGTGCTTTTGGAAGCCTGCTAATCTGCAAGCCCTTTAATCTGATAGTGAGAATTACACCAACTGCCAGAATTAAGACAATCAATGGTACTCCCCACACAATGTCATCGACATTTTTTAAAATTTCAGTAAATTTTGCCATGAACTTATCCATGCTTCCACTCCTTTTTTATATATTATAGTTCGGTCAAAACGGACGAACTATAAAAAGCAGATGAGAACATATCCCATCTGCCAAAACACATTTAAACAAGCTTTTCGCTTGCAAAACTCTGTCCTTTTGCCTGAGAGATTAACGTTCAAACGTCTTACACCTTCGGCACTCATATTAAACCATGAGATTCTCCAGAGTGCAGTCCACATCCGGTCCTGTTGATTTCATACCGACTGATTCAGTAAATCATACCCCTGTAAGTTTTACTCCTTCGGGAAAGCCATCTGCTTTTCTCCCGGACACTTCATCCTGCACATATTCATTTTACCCACGTTCTATAACGTATCATATAGAAAAAATCTTGTCAATATTTGTTTTCTATTATAAGCTCATGCCCCCGTCTACCTTGATAACCTGACCTGTTATATAGGACGCTTTATCAGATGCAAGAAATGCTGCTGTCTCTGCAATATCCGCAACCTCACCAAGACGCTTTACCGTAATGTGGTCAAGCATAGCTTCCTTGGCTTTTTCAGGCATAGCATCCGTCATATCCGTCTTTATAAAGCCCGGAGCAATCGCATTTGCAGTGATACCACGGCTGCCAAGCTCCTTTGCGATAGACTTCGTCATTCCGATTACACCCGCCTTAGATGCTGCATAGTTAAGCTGACCTGCATTTCCTTCTATACCGACAACCGATGACATATTGATGATTCTGCCATACTTCTGCTTCATCATCGGTCTGTACACATGTTTCATGCAGTTAAATGCTCCCTTAAGATTGATATTGATTACATCATCGAAATCTGCTTCCTTCATGCCAAGCACAAGATTATCTCTTGTTATACCTGCATTATTTACCAGAATATCGACTCTGCCATACTGTTCTACAGCAAACTTAATAAGTCCTTCTGCCTCTGCAAAATCTGCCACATTTGCCTTGAAAGCTACGGCTTCTCCACCTGCTTCCTTTATCTCTGCTACAAGACTGTTTGCTCTTTCCTCTGAGCCGTTGTAGTTTACTACTACCTTTGCTCCATAGCCTGCAAATGTTTTTGCTATTTCACGGCCTATACCTCTTCCTGCACCTGTCACTACTGCTACCTTATCCTTAAGCATTGATTTCCTCCAATTTCGCTAAATCATCTACGGTTGCTACATTGATACACTTCATCTCTCTGTTTATCTTCTTCATAAATCCGCTTAATGTCTTGCCCGGACCTACCTCAACAAATGTATCAACACCATCAGCTATCATATTCTCTATGGTCTGCTGCCATCTGACTGACGAATATACCTGTTTCTTTAGAAGCTCCTTAACCTTGGCAGCGTCCGTAACCTCCGTTGCCTCTACATTACAATAATATGGTGCAAATTCCTCTGCTATCTCCACATCCGCAAGATAGTCATACAGCTTCTCGCCTGCCGGAACAAGCATCTTTGAATGGAACGGACCACTTACATTGAGCTGGATTACCCTCTTTGCACCAGCCTCTTTAAGCGCTTCTATAGCCTTATCTATAGCCTCTGTTTCACCCGATATAACAATCTGTCCCGGACAATTATAGTTTGCAATCTGTACATTTCCCGGCGTGTGTTCGCATATCTCGGCTATCTGATCTGCATCCATTGCGATAACTGCCGCCATAGCCCCCTGTCCAAGAGGCACTTCATTCTGCATCAAAATTCCTCTTCTTCTTACCGTCCTTATTGCATCGGTAAGCTTCATGGCTCCACAAGCAGCAAGTGCACTATACTCTCCCAAAGAAAGTCCGGCAAATACATCCACCTTAAGCCCCATATTCTTCAAATGTTCATATATAGCCACCTCTGCTGCAACCATTGCAGGCTGTGTAAACTCTGTCTTGTTTATATCCTCATTTTCCTCAAAGCAGAGCTTCTTAAGCTCTATATCCAGAACCTTCTCTGCCTCATCAAAAACCTTTTTGCTATCTTCAAAGCTATCATAGAAATCCTTTGCCATGCCCACATACTGTGCACCCTGTCCCGGAAATATAACTGCTATCTTACTCATGTGTTCACCTATTCCTTTAACTGATATAAAATAAGCAGCGATGCCCTCAATATACGAATGGTCTCCCCATCTTTCGTAAGTATATTGATGGCCTCTGCTGCTTACGGTTTCTTATTCACGAATATTACTCTTCTACACCCTTGTTCTTAAGGTAATTCAGAACATCCTCAAATGTAGCAACTTCCTCAAGCTCTTCTGCCGGGATCACTACACCGAACTCATCTTCCATCTTCATAACGATTTCATATAAATCTAATGAATCAACACCTAAATCATCTTTGAAATTTGTATCGAGCTTCATTTCATCCTGTGATACACCTAACTGCTCCTCGAAAATTTCCTTAACCTTATCGAACATAATAAATTCCTCCTAAATAAATAGTAAATATTACCTTCGTTCTCCTTGAACGATTATAATATAACCCATGGTTACATTAAAGTCAACACAATAGTTATTTATTTTATTTGTTCATTATATGCAAATTTTTATTCAATAGCACCTGTTTCATAAATGAATTTCACATTTGTGGTAATACCTTCTAATGCACCACTATAATTCTTATATGCTGCTTCCTGTCCGAACAAGGCTTCTATATAATCAATATCCAACTGATAGTTACCTGAAAACATATCTGTTATCTTCTTAATACCTTCTTCATTAAACTGGTTCATTCCCTCACTTAAGGTTCCTGCACCTGTCTTAAGCTCATCCGCGCCGTCATCCAGAGACTTTGCGCCATCATTTAAGGTTTTTACGCCATCGCTTAAGGTTTTTGCACCATCATGGATAGAGCCTGCACTTGTATTCAGTGTAGTTGTTGCTGTAAGCAGATCTCCTCCACCGTTTGCCAGCGTTACACTGCCTTCATAAAGATCCTTCATACTGCCGGAAACAGTCTTTGCACCATCTGCCACGTCCTTAGCACCTTGCTTCAGTGTTTTTGTTCCTGAAATAAGCGTCTTTAAACCATCAGATACGGCCTTTGTTCCACTATATAGAGCCGAAACACCATCTGACAGATCAGAAGCTCCTTTCGCTACGGTACTTGCACCATCTGACACAGTCTTTGCACCGTCTGCAACTGCTTTGGCTCCGGTCTGAAGATTTGTCATATCATCACTCATCGCAGCCAAACGAGCTGTAAGTGTATCTGATATCTGCATAATTGCTGCTGCTGAATAATATGCCTGAGATAACTGTTTATATGTTGCCATCTGTTCACCTGTAAGTCCTCCGTTTGTAGCTGCTGTTTCGAGCTGTGCCATGGTAGCAGCTATATTTTCCAATGAACCAAGACCTGTCTGGGCTATAATATCCGATGCGGTTCCTGAAATCGTTGCAGGCATGGCAGATACAGCCTCAACAAGTGCGGAAACACCATCACTGACTGTTTTTGCTCCGTCACTAACTGATTTCGCACCATCCTTCAAGGTCTTTGTACCACTTTTTAAATCAGAGGCACCTTTGACCGCACCAACAGTATCTTTATCTCCTGCATATCCCACAAGAAGTGCATCTACACCTGTTTTTAATGTCTGTTCACCTGAATATACGTCATCTACACCTGTCTTTACTGCTGCTGCACCTGTAGAAAGTGTTGCCGTACCATTTTTTAACGCATATGAACCTGTCTTTATGGAGTTCATTCCTTGTGTAAGTGATGTAACTGCTGTCTTTAATTTCGATGTTCCGTCTGCAAGCTGACCTGTATAAGCAGCAAGAGAGTTTGCTCCAGTAAGCAAATCATCTGAACCTTCCTTGAGAGAATATGTACCCTCCTTCAAGGTCTCAAGACCATTTACCAGTTCACCTGAACCGTCTACAAGCTGGTTTGCAGAGTCACTCAGTGTATCGATATCCTTTGTAAGTTCAGATACATCTATATCTGAATCTACATCCTCTGTAGATAATACATCCGTTACACCAACTGTCATCGTCATAGCAAGGGAGAAATCCTCCACATCTGCTGTAATTTCAACATATTCAGGTATATCAATGTCTTCTATTGCTTTTGCAATATCCTTGTCATCTACCCCATCTGACAGGCATGCCTTAAGTCCCGGAACGGCATATCCTACTACAATCACATTGCTTCCTTCTGATATAACCTTTCCGTTATCTACCTGAACATTTGTGAATTTGTCTACAGGAAGTATTACACCCGACATCATTACAAACGGTGTAATAACATTCTTCTCGTTTCCGCCAATCGTTACTTTTGTCGTTGTATTGTTTGTATAGTCAAAACGAATCGTTACTTTTCCTGATGCACCTGCCAGCTCCTCCGGTGTTACCGGGGCTCCATCCAGTTTGTAGGATACCTTTACATCTACCGGAAGCTGCTCGGTCGAAACTCCCTGATAATAGATGTCAGAGCCTTTTGACTGCCATGTTATGCTTCCGTCTTCGTTTTCCACATACTGTTCATACCCCTTTACATTCTCTATATCTGCAAGAGTTGTATAATCATTGATACCATCCGTTCCTTCTGTATTCTTAAGCCAGTTGCTTACCAGAACGCTCTCCACATTTCCCGATGCATCTGACAATACATATACGGTTTCCTCCTTGTCAGCATCTCCTATATCATCAAATGAAAGCTGGGAAGTAAGAGCCTCCTCCAATTTCTGCTCTCCCTGACTGTCTGCCTTTGTTTCGGCCTGCGTAGTTTCCTTTTCTTTATCTGTGCTGCCACAGCCGGTCACACATGTTGCCATCATTGCAGCCGATAAGATTACACATAAATATTTCTTCCACTTAATCATAACAATTCTCCTTTACCATATATACTATTTTCTATGAATTCACTGCATCTAAATTGACTTCAACATTATTTTGCAGTTTGTCTCTGTATCTGAACATAATAATTTTGTCAAACAACATAAACATGGACGGCAAAACAAGAATAACTGCGCACATACTAACAAGAGCGCCTCTTGCCATCAGTACACACAATGAGCTAATCATATCAATATCCGAATACATACCAACACCAAATGTAGCAGCAAAGAAGCTTAACGCACTTACGATAATCGACTGCACCGATTCCTGACATGCCGTTGCTACAGCATCAAATCTTGAATTTCCTGCCAGTCTTCCATTCTTATACTTATTTGTCATCAGAATTGCATAGTCAACAGTCGCTCCCAGCTGAATCGTACCGATAACGATAGATGCGATAAACGGAATTACCGTTTCTGTAAAGCACGGAATACCCATATTGATAAATATTGCAAATTCGATAACCGCTACCAACACTACAGGAAGCGATATAGAGCCAAATACCAAAAGAATAATCAGGAAAATAGCGCCAATCGAAACCACACTGACTGTAGCAAAATCCTTATCCGTTATGGTAATCAAATCCTTTGTACAAGGCGCCTCACCAACCAGCATATTTTCCTCGTTATAACTGTCTATAATTTTTTCTATTTCCGTACACTGATTATTTACCTCATCGGATGCCACCTTATACTCGGACCCCACAAGCACAAGCTGCCAATCCTCACTCTTTAGTGATGATGTCAATGATTCCGGTACAAAATTGGACGGTATTCCTGCGCCAAGTATACTGTCCATACCGAGACAGAACTTAACACCTTCAACATTTTCTATTTCTTCCATAAGAAGTCTTACATCTTTATCACTCATCTCATTTGTCAAAAGCAGCATATGGGCTGAATTCATGGCAAAATCCTCTTCCAAGGTAGCATTTGCCTTTACACTGTCCAGTGTTTCAGGAAGTGTGGAATCCAGATTATAATAAACATCTGTATTTTTGTAGCCATATATTGCAGGTATCAGAATAATGACAAATAGCACAATGAAGATAATATAATGCTTTGCAACGAAATTTCCGATGCCCTTAAACTCAGGAAGGATAACCCTATGTGTTGTCTTATTGATTGCCTTGTCAAATACAAGTATCATTGAAGGAAGAAGGGTTAGGCAGCAAATAACACCGAATATAACACCCTTCGCCATAACAATTCCAAGGTCAAGACCTAAAGTAAAGCTCATAAAGCAGAGAGCAATAAATCCTGCCACAGTAGTTATAGAACTTCCTACTACAGATGTTATGGTATCTGCTATGGCATGAGACATAGCCTCCTCCTTACGCTCATATGTCTGAAGCTGTGCTTTATAGCTATGCCACAGGAATATGGAATAATCCATGGTAACACCCAACTGGAGTACTGCAGCAAGTGCCTTTGTTATGTAAGAAATCTCACCCAAGAATATATTTGTTCCCAGATTGTATAGTATTGCCATACCGATACTTACAAGGAAAAGAACAGGAATCATAACCGAATCCATCGTTATTGCAAGTACAATCGAGCTTAAAATAACAGCGATACATACATAGATTGGCGTCTCCTTTTCTGAAAGGCTCTTCGTATCTGTAACAATGGCTGACATTCCGCTCAAAAAACACTGCTTATTTGAAATAGACCTGATTTCATTTATCGCATCCATTGTGCCGTCTGCCGAAGTCGTCTCATCAAATATAATTGCCATCAACGTGGCATCTTTTTCGTCATTATTGAATGCCTCATACAGCTTTTCAGGAAGCAGCTCCTTTGGAATGGACAAATCAGCAAAGCTGTCATACCAAATAACTTTTTCAACATGGTCAACCTGCTCAATCTTTTCTTTTAGAGCCGATACATCCTTATCCTGCATCCCCTCTACGACAAACATGGAAAACGCACCCGTTCCAAATTCGTCCACAAGAATATCCTGCCCAACCATTGTTTCAATGTCCTTTGGAAGATATGCCAGGATATCATAATTGACTCTGGTTTTAATAAAACCGATAAATGCCGGAACCAGAAGAACAAATCCCAAGATAAGAATAAATACTCTTGCATGAACTATTTTTTCTCCCAATTTAATCATAGCATTTTTCACTCTCCTTTTATTTTCTGATGACGATTATCCAACATGATGTCTATTAAATCAACTTATTAAATTTTAATTATGTTTACTTTTTGTTACACTTTTGGTATTATGTAACACACATAACACATATTTTGATAATTGTAACAATTTATTCAACATCATATCGGTTATGTGTCTTTTGTAATAACAAGGGGGCTTATAAAACATGAATATAGAAGAAAAAATTGAAGACAAAATCATCGGGAACTTTAAAAGACTTGTCAATGAATATTCCTTTGATAAAGTTACGGTCACTATGATTGCAGAAAAAGCAGGAATATCAAGGCCAGTTTTTTACCGATATTTTAAAGATAAATATGAGCTGATGGATTATATGCTTTATAATGAAGTGACAAAAGAATTACAGGTTCTATTAGAACACGATATGGTTGAAGAGGCAATAAAATATCTCTTCACGCATATCGCAAATGAAGCTAAGCTCTATAAAAAGCTGTTTGATACCGTAGGTCAAAATAACTTTGAGAAGGTAATGATTGAACAGTTTACAGATTTCTTCAGCAAGCATCTGAAGGTTTTTAATACGGACATTATTCCTGATAATCCTCTACTGTCTCCTATTATCATATGCCGGTATCTTGTCATGGGACTTACCATCTCTATAAAAGAAGCCTTAAACAGCAGTATGGAATTTGATATAGAGCAGGCAGTTGAAGCCTACTACTTCCTTGTATCTCATTCCATATTTGATTTGACAAAGAACAACTTTAAACCAAAGCTGTTCCAGCACAGAGTGTAGAAACGGATTTAGCAGAATTCAGCCGTCTTTGATTTTTACAATACGGTTTGTTTCGCGGACAATATCGATATTGTGGGTTATAATGACAAGCGTCTGTCCAAGCTCGGCTACGGACTTCTTAAGAAGTGCTATAACCTCCTCGCCGTTTTGGGAATCAAGACTTCCTGTCGGCTCATCGGCAAGTACCAGTGACGGATGATTTGCCAATGCTCTGGCGATTGCGGCTCTCTGCTGCTGTCCTCCTGAAAGCTGCTTTGGAAGATGCTTCAGCCTGTCCTTCAGACCGAGCATTTCTATAACATGGTCTATGTATTCGTTATCCGGCTTTTTCCTGTCAAGCAGTACAGGCATTTTTATATTTTCCTCTACTGACAAAACCGGTATCAGGTGATAGGATTGGAATATGAATCCTACCTTTCTTCTTCTGAATATGGATAGCTGTTCATCATTCATGGCAGCGACATCCTCGCCATCCACAATAACCGTTCCGCTTGTAGGTCTGTCTACAGCGCCAATTATATTGAGCAATGTCGATTTCCCCGAACCTGAGTTGCCTATGATTGATAGTGTTTCTCCCTTTTCAATGTTAAGCGTTACCCCGTCAAGTGCCCTGACTTCGTTTCCATCCTTTACATTTCCATATATTTAAGAATATTATATACTTCGTTATCAAATCCGTCTGCATGACATACATACATTCCTACATCATATTCATCTTCCCAGCCCGGCATGAAATCACGAAATTGGTCATTTGTCATGATAAGTGTAGGTTCATTTAAATATTCCAGTGCATTTGAATCTACGATGCCCTTTACAATATATGTTTTTATATAGCCCTCGTCATACATAGAGTTCCTGATATGCATCATATTTTATCAAAACATTATAATCAGATATCAATACATCTCTTGCCTCTTCCCCATATTCTGCATATTCATCATGATATCTGTCATAATATTTATCACACATCATTTCTATTTTCTTATCATAAACATCCTTTGGCGCCGCTACAAGCGATAGTGTATCTCCGACCTTGATATTCATTACGTCCAAAGACTGCTTGACCTCTATGCCGGTATCTTCATCCTCAGCATAAAATGTACATTTGTTATAAATGAGTATACCGTCATCCCCCATCTCATCCACATCACAGGTTCCGTCTACCAGATAATCCTTGTACATATAAAACATATCAGCAAATCCAGTCTGTTGATATTTAGTAACAGTCCGTTATCGCGCAGGAATACAAAACCGCCGTAACCGTCTACTTTATGGCTCTCCAACAATCCTGCCCTCTGCATTTGTATTTTCTGCATTCTTAATGCTTCCACCGCTCTCATACTTAGCGGGACTCTGCGTATACTTTTGATGGTCTTAGGATCCGTAATCTGATACCTTCTGTTCCCTTCCTCATCAATCCCATATATAAGCTGGTGGTCTATTTTTATGAATCTCTTTTTGAAATCCACATCTGACCAGGTCAGCCCGAGTGCTTCCCCTCCTCTGCATGCCGTTTCAAGAAAGAATACGAACATGTTGTAGTACCAGTCCAGATTCGGCATAATTGAACATTGCATTGAGTATCTTGTGAATCAGAGTAATGCTGCCGTTGCCTACTCCGTTGCCCTGCATCTCCTGATAAGTGTCCAGAATATGTGTCCTTCGGATTTCCCCTATTGGCATGACTGCCATTGGTAACAAACCGATAATGTCATGTTGGCAGATATGTTGGAAATCAGGTTTTTGTTGTTTTCCTCTATCTGTTCCTCTTTTGTACGCAGGGCTTCTTCCTTCCTCAAAAGCCTTTCTTTTTTATCTCTTCGCTTTTCCGTCATATTTCTTCGCTCCTTTCAAAAACAGAGCTTCAATACGATAGCTGTATTATACCTTACAAAAGCTCTTTTATCCATTGGAAAACCTGCTATCTACCTGCTTTTTCTGTTTATATTACATTACTTTTATCTATATATTCCTCAAATAATTTTCTCTTTATCTGAGGTCTGTTTCCGTTCCATATAATGAAGGGGGCGTTTTCATTTTCATCAATTATTTTCCGCAGCTTAGCTCTGCCTATTCTAAAATATCTTGCTGCCTCCTCCACGGATAGGGTATATACTGCGTATTTGATTGTCATGGTGCACTTGAGGAGCATCATCAGTAAGGCAAATTACTTTGCAGGAAATTTCGCTGCCAAGTAAGTATTCATGAATGGAAAAAGCCCCTCACTTTTCATGCCGAAAAAGTGAGGAGCATACAACCGAAAATTTACTGAATTTTTATAACAACAAAGTAGAGGTGTCATACCAAGATACATCTATCCTATAAAATCTTATTCACCTTCACATTTTGGAGAACAATCTCCGTATTCCCACAATCATCATAACAGCCTCCTTCTGAAACTACTACTGGTAAGGCATGCCGAATCCGGTAATTGCAAAACCAACCCTGAGTTTTCTGCCTTATTACGAAAAGAATCATAATCCCTAAATGAAGTTCTATGTCTGGGAACAAAAGAAAGAATACTTTAGTAAATAAACTAATTTTTCTTTTTTAGGATTCTTCTTTCCACCTAAATCCGGATGATAATTGTTTTTAGAGCTATTTTTCTTCCCATCCTTGCACCTTCTTTTAGTACATCCAATAAATATTATAGCTATCATCCTCATTCCAATTGGTATCTCCTACTGCAACACCATATAATTCATAACATCTTGCCAAGCCTAATGCATTCATTTCAACGAATGTATCATATAATATAAAATTATACAAATCCCTTATATAACAAGGGCCCTCACAAAGGAGAGCCCCCAAAAGCATTATTAATTCAACCCTTACTTTTCAACCTCAGAAGCCTCAATATACCATTCATATATTTCATTCGCCCTATCATCTTTGGAGTAATGGTCACCATTGCCATCTTTACAATGGAGTTTGATGCAGATAAGCTCACCATCTCTATCATATAATATTCCATACCAATTAATTATAATAGAATCAACTTCAAGGTCATAATCAGGATATACTATCTCATATTCATCGTTTAAAGCTATTTCTTCAAGCGTTTCGTATTTTTCCATTAATGAATTGATATCACAGGTATTGAAAAGCTCCACTTTCCCGTCAAGATTACCTTCTGCATACTCAGCTACAAGTTCCTCGTATCCTAATTCATACACAGAGGCATCTTCCGAGCTATACTGGTTGCCGTTTTTATCAAAAAATGTAATAGCATAAAGAGTATCTCCCCCAGATGCGACTTGACTGTAATTAATCATGCACATGAACACAATTTCCGGAGTATTTTCTCCACTCTTTTGCTTTTCTGTAACAACCTGCTGATTGTTATCACATCCCACAAGGGAAACCACGATTAACAATGATATCAGCATTAATATTGTTTTACATTTCATAAATATGTTTATTTAACCCCCACTGCTGTTGTCGCATTATAAAAGTTTTTTCATTTAAATGTTCAAGCATATGCTTAATTATATATGCCTCATATAAAACCACAGGATGATTCTGTATCCACTTTTTCTCCGCATCATAGGCATATACAACATTTTCTATAATACTAACCGCATCCTTCTGATATGCTATTTTAAAATGATTATTATATTTTACAATTGAGATTGCCTTTAGTAAACGAATATAATCAATAGTCATTGTTGCAAATCCCGATGTATATGCATCTCGAATCAAATAGTCCATACGATCTACATCAATAACCTTTGAATTTAACATACCTATAAAACAATTCTTTATTTCACTTTCAATAGTTGTATCGTTATATATGTATCCTGTAATACACCTTGCAAATAATTCCTTGCTTTCATCATCTCCAATAAAGGTACCAAATTATTTAATTCCTATAATAGCACTCATTATTTCATGAGGTGCTGCTGTTTGAGTTTCCCCAGGCAAATCCTTTTGTAATTGTTTCGAAGGAACTAATTCAAGTAATCTTTTATGCAATTTCCCTGAAGTAAAATCTTCATCTTTATAATATATTTCACCTGTATGTGAAAATGGAGCATGTCCAACATCGTGTAAGAGGCAGGCAATCTGATATGCATTTGCATATTTGCCTGCAGTTCTTTCATCCAAATACTTTTTCTTGATAATTTCATTTCTTAATTGTTCCGCCACAATTGAACCTAAATGAAACACACCAATAGAATGAACAAATCTATTGTGTACAGCAGACGAATAAAGGGGAGAGTAACTTGTCTGTATCACTCTCCTTAATCTTTGAAATATAGATGTATCTATAATATCTTTCATATATTGAGATGGAATAGATATATATCCATAAACCGGATCTTTAATTTTTTTATTACCCAACTTTTGCATTTAATACTCTTACCGTCTTTTCATCCATAAATGCATTGATTAATTCAACTGCAATATATGTCCTGAATTTTTCTATCAAATCCTCAACGGTTTTCCCCTTTTGTAATGCTATAGCAGTTCCCCTATCAGTCTCTATTTCTTCAAAGAAATCGGAATAATTTTTAAACATATGTGTTGTAGAAGCTCTGGATAAAATCAACAATGCTTTTTCGCCTTTTCTTGCATTTAAATAACGAACCACTTCTGCACCATATTCTTCCAACTCTCTAAGAGTAACAACACATTGACCAAATTCCTGAGCATCTTTCATCTGCAAGATTTCAATTAATGCATTTGCTGCTAAATCTTCAATACCAATATAGTAACACATGTCTTTCTCCTCTTTCTTTTTTATTTTAGTTTATTCTGTTTTTCTCACTTGTATACCCTAATCAAATTATAATTTTTTCTTTTAAAATTAACACTTCGTATATTAATCTCTTAATTTGAAACTGAGAATGATTAGTTATATCTCGTCTGGTTATTATTTCCCCTATGGAAACGCTCAAATATATGAGGAAGCTCCTCCTCAGAAATGCCCTGTCCATTATCCCTTATTGATATCCTCGTATAGATATTGCTGCTTTCTACATTGATATCTATGATTCCGCCCAAGTCCATATGGTCTGATGCATTTACAAGTATATTGCCCAATGCCTCTGCCAGCCAGTTGGCATCATGCATCAGCATAATGCCTTCATCGCAATGATTATGAATAACGTAGCCTCCTTCAATAACCTCATGTGTGATTCCGGAAAGAGCCATTTCAAGAGTATCCGCCAGCCTGTTTTCCTTCATGTCAAATCGCACACTATCTGCATCCAAACATGCCATCTTAAGCATTGAAAGCACAAGTCGTTTCATCCTTTCAAGCGGCTTCTGATTTTCTTCAAGAATTTTTATTTTTTCTTCTTCCGTATCCAGCTTGTCATCCAACAGCAAATCGTTAAATACCGTCATTGAAGCTATAGGCGTCTTGAGCTGATGGGAAATATCCTGCAAGGTGTCACGCAAAAATTCTTTATCATGCAATTCGTTTTCCTTGCTTTGCCTCAGCGCATTCACCAATGTATGATAGGAATCATCCAGCTTGCCAATAACCCCCTCTTCATAAACTGAGGTACAATCCAGTTTTCCTGTCTCAAGGCTTTGATTCATCTCCTTTGTCAACTGCCGGAGTCTTCCAAATATGCAATATTGCCCTGACTATCATCATAGCTTTCCATAACCTCAGCAGTAAATCTAAGATATTTCTTGTCTATATCCTTCTGTAATGCACCCAATATAAGCCATACTGCTATCAGCAACAATACGGAAACTACAGCATATACATATGTAAATTCACGAAATCTCTTATTTTCAAATAGCATGTACCTCTCCTATTCCTAATTGCAATTCAGCCGTCTGCAAGCTGTTATTTTGTATATAGCAGTTTACCGACGGCTGAATTGTCACTATACCGGTGTCACAAAAATCATAGCAGACATCTTCGGTGCTGTAATGGTAAGTACATTGTGCTCTACCATATAATCCTGTGTATCAAGCGTATAGCCTTCTTCATTCGACAAAAGAATACGTCTTATCACCGAATGATTCAAAATACCTATACGTCTTACATGCAACTTTAACTCCACATCCTCGTAATTCGTGTTAAGAATAACCACAATGCTTTCATCATTTGTAAATCGTCCATAACATATTATTTTGTGTGCTCCATGAAGAAATAGAACAGAACCCTTCATTAAAGCTTCATACGACTTGTGTATTTTTATAATGTCCTTGTGAAAATGAATCAAATCCATATCTTCATGTCCCCACGGATAGGTCCTGCGGTTATCCGGGTCCGTCCAGCCACACAAGCCTGCTTCATCGCCATAATATATCGTCGGTGCGCCCGGCCATGTCATCTGGAACACGACTGCCTGTCTGAAGATGCCCCTATCAACACCTTCATTTGCAGCCTCCGATCCAAGTGTATGAATACGACCGACTCTACGGTTTGTTCTTGTTAAAAATCTTGAATGGTCATGATTCGACAATTCATTCATTGCAATCTCAAGTGATGGTCTCTGAAATCTGGACATATGATAATTCATAGCACCCATAAAGGTATCGGGATTCCCCAGCAAATCACCTCGGAACTCATCGCTATGCTTCTCAACTCCCGTAAGAAACCATGTAATAGGCTCCATAAATGCGTCATAATTCATGACCGTATCCCACTGGTCTCCTTCCAGCCAGGTTTTCGGATCCCCATAATGCTCTGCAAGAACGATTGCATTTGGATTTGCTTCCTTTACAGCATTTCTGAACATACGCCAAAAACCATGATTATACTCACTTGAATGACCCAAATCCGCCGCCACATCAAGTCTCCATCCGTCTGTATTGTAAGGTGGAGAGACCCATTTCTTGGCTATATGCATAATATATTCTACCAGCTTAGGAGATTCCTCATAATTCAGTTTTGGAAGCGTATCAAGTCCCCACCAGCCATCATAGGTGGTATTATAAGGCCATTCCTCCTGATTCGAAAATTTAAAAAATGTATGATACGGACTATCTGCCGATACATATGCGCCATTATCATAGCCCTCTTGATTTTCATAGATACATTCTCTATCCAGCCACTTGTTAAAGGAACCACAGTGGTTGAACACGCCATCAAGAATAATCTTCATCCCTCTCTTATGTACTTCTTCAACCAGCTCTATAAAAAGCTGATTGCTGGCATCAAGATTTTTCTTATTCGTAACTCTGTTGATATATCGTTCGGATTTCTTATTCTCCTGTATGCCATCAGGCAGACACTCTCCTGCATCATCGACAATACGTCCGAAATGAGGGTCTACATAGTCATAATCCTGTATATCATATTTATGGTTTGAGGGTGACACAAATATCGGATTGAGATAAATAACATCAACACCTAAATCCTTCAAATAATCAAGCTTATCCATGACCCCCTGCAAATCGCCGCCATAAAACGATGCAACATCCATATTTTCAGGATATTTGCCCCAATCCTTCACCTGCTTTGTACCACTATTTATATAGTAGTATTCGTTATCAACTACATCATTTGCCGGGTCTCCGTTACAAAACCTGTCAACAAATATCTGATAAAATACGGCCCCCCTCGCCCAATTAGGCACAGAAAATCCAGGCGTTATCTCAAAATTGTATTCACTATTATTTTCCTTCTGTGCACCCATTCGGTTGTAATAACATGTTACCGTGCCTGAATGGATTTCAAAAAAATAGCTTACAAGTGAAAGTCCTGCAGGAATAACGGCAGTATAGAAATCAAACAGACTATTTGAATTCTCAATAGACATGGCAATTTTTTCACCATTATATATAAGATAAACCTCATCAACATTATCTGCGGCGGTTCTGAATCTGATTTTGATTTCCTGATTCACCTCAGGCTCCTGTGGATTTACATAGTACTCACTACCATCAGAAAATAATCCATTTATATTAAGTACTGGCTTAGCATTATAAACGTAATCATGTATTTTTTCGCCTTTTGTGCGTTTGTCAGTCATTTTAAAATAATCTCCCTTTCCTCAGCTCACTTCATTTTAATACTTTTACCAGCATTAAACAACAACTATTTTTAAAATACCTACAAGAACTGTCACTGGCAGTTCTCGCGGAATGTATGGCGCGCAAACAAAAAGGAGCTGACCTACGTTCTGTCAGCTCCTTCGGAGAAGGTATTTTTGTTACTTATGGGGTGTAGCAAAAACTATATAATGTATTGGGGGGTTACAAGTATTATTATAGTTAAATTCTCGAAAAAGTCTGCCTAAACATTTTTTTATTTTCAAAAATTAATTGTGCATTTTTACTTTTAAATTCTCAAAAAAAGGTTTTTCCCCCCGATTTTTGTGCATATTATACATTTTTCGTGCTTTTTCAGAGCACTTTTACAACTTGCCTTAATACCCCCTCTTCTTAAGGTTATGTACTAACTGTACATAAAACTCTCTGACATCAAATCCCTTTATATTTTCTCTATTCAAATCTATCATATCTCCATGAGAGATGCCTCGTTTGCCCGACGGCTCCAGATATATATATTCATCTCCCCACTTAAAAGACGCACTTCCTACCAGTCCGTCATTTGCACCGTCAAACCACTTTACAAAACCGTTTGTCATATTCAGTGGGAATCTTCCTCCCGATGGTTTCACAAGACAAGAGCCTGTACTGATTACCGGAACACCGTGGGTATCCGGCATAAGCTCATTTCTTCTCGCACATGCCTCATATGTCAAATCCCGCACCGCTGATATAAAATCAGGATTGTAATCGCCCAGCTTACGAAGTGCCCCGTTATATGCTCTGGCTACTCCCTGCTGTACGCCCTGTGGAATGACAGATAAAAGATAATCTGCAAATGCACATCCCCTGTGAGGTGTGTTAATTGTCGTAAGCGACGCAACATATTTGTCCATGCCTAGCATTGATATGGCATATCTGCTATCCAGTCCACCCTTTGAATGGGCTATGATATTTACCTTTTCGCTTCCGGTCTCCTGCAATACCTGAATGATTCTGGCCGCCAGCTCATGTCCACATACCTCTACGGATGCAGCGGACTGTTGATTCCCATAATATACTCTGGCTCCGTTTTTCGTAAGCTCTTCCGGGATTCTGCCCCAGTAATTGAGATATCTGAAATCTCTAAAAAATACGCCATGAACCAGCAATATAGGATACCTTGTATCACATAAGCGCTCATTACTTCTGGCTGCATTCAGCAGGATTTTATCATTTTCAAATTGATTCTCCTCAGCAGCCAGCGACAAAATCTTTCCCAGCACTATCAAATGAACAATCGGTATCAATCCACAGATAATTCCTATCACTCTCCATTTAATAGCTATCTGCTTTGATGATATATATACTCTTATTATTCCTGCCCAGAAGCATACAGCTTCAAATATAACCGCCGTCAATATGTAGCAAATCCAGCTGCCAACTCCGTCAATATCCGCATCTACTTTGTGGAATATAATCAGAAACAGCAGCACTACACTACATGACGTAGAAATCAGGAAAGCATATAGCAGTTCACAGCCTGCCTGACATCTCCGTATACCTTTTGTCTGTATGTTCTTTAGTCCCAGTAAAGGCATTATCATAATCAAAATATAGAAAGCTGCAAATATGGTCACGCACAATCCCGGCATGACCATATCCACAATCCTTAATAATACATATATATTTGACATCATAAATACGATTACGGCATTTACAAATCGTTTTGCAATCTTCATTTGTAGTGAATCCTTTATATCATGCCTGAGGCTGTACTTCAAATAAGGCTTCAAATTCAGCTCTGTCTATTCTTTCCTTCTCGAGAAGCAGCTTCGCACATCTGTGAAGAACATCCTCATGGGCCTCTATAATAGCTTTTGCATCAGCATAACACTCATCAACAATTCGTTTTACCTCTTTGTCAATTGCAGCTGCCACCTTTTCACTGTATGATTTTACATGGCCCAAATCTCTTCCAAGGAATACCTCTTCCTGATTGTCTGTCTCATAATTAATCAGTCCCAGCTTATCTGACATACCGTATTTTGTAACCATTGCACGGGCATACTGGCTTGCCTGCTTGATATCCTGCGATGCTCCTGTTGTTATATCCTCAAGTATAAGCTCCTCTGCTATACGTCCGCCAAGGCTTACCTTAATATCCTCAAGCATCTTTCCCTTTGTCATAAATACATTATCATTTTCAGGCAGCGGCATTGTATATCCACCGGCTCCAGTTCCTGTCGGTATAATCGATACGGTATATACAGGTCCTACATGTGGAAGGAGATGGAACAGGATTGCATGACCGGCCTCATGGTATGCCGTAATACGCCTTTCGCTTTCAGGAACAAGACGGCTCTTCTTTTCACCGCCAATGCCAACCTTAATAAATGACCTGTCCACATCCTCTTTAACAATATATGCCCTGTCTGCCTTTGCCGCACAAATCGCAGCTTCATTCATCAGATTTTCAAGGTCTGCCCCTGCAAATCCAGCCGTCGTTCTTGCAATTTCACCAATATTTACATCCTCTGCAAGTGGTTTGTTCTTTGTATGAACCTTGAGTATCTCCTCTCTTCCCTTAACATCCGGTCTGTTTACCGCAACCTTTCTGTCAAAACGGCCCGGACGCAGGATAGCATGGTCAAGTATATCTACCCTGTTCGTTGCGGCAAGTACGATAATACCTTCATTTACACCAAATCCGTCCATCTCAACAAGAAGCTGGTTCAGTGTCTGCTCCCTTTCATCATGACCTCCGCCAAGGCCTGTGCCTCTCTGTCTTGCAACGGCATCAATTTCATCTATAAATATAATACAAGGTGCATTTTTCTTAGCATCTTCAAATAAATCTCTTACTCTTGATGCACCCACACCGACAAACATCTCAACAAAATCCGAACCTGATATACTGAAAAACGGTACATTTGCTTCACCTGCAACAGCCTTTGCCATAAGGGTTTTTCCTGTTCCCGGAGGCCCTACAAGAAGAACACCCTTTGGAATACGCGCCCCCACCTTGACGAATTTTCCCGGATTTTTCAGAAATTCTACGATTTCCTCCAACTCCTCTTTTTCTTCCTGAAGACCGGCTACATCCTTAAATGTAACCTTCTTGCTCATATCATCATTTCTCTTCGCCCTGTTCTTTCCGAAGTTCATCATCTGACCGCCGGAACCACCTGCCTGTGCTCTGCTCATAAGCACCATCATAAGTATCACAAATACCACCATGATAATCAGATATGGGAGCCACACACTAAGCATACTTGCTTTTTCCACATCATAAAGGTTATATTTCGCAAGCTTCTTTGTTTCATCTTCAGCGGCAGTAGCATTAAACTTATTAATTGCTTCCTGATAGTCATTATAAATCTTTACGACATCATTTACATCGGATGCATAAAAGGCTATGTTCTTTCCACTTGTATAAATGACTTCGACAGTAGCGGTCGGAACATCGGCGTTCTGCTGAATATTAAGTGCTGATACATCTCCAGCTTCAAGATCTTCTGCCAAATCAGTATAGCTGTAATTTGTTGTTATATTTGCCTCATTCCTAATCCATTTACTGATAAGAAGGAGAGCTATAACAAATATAATCAGATATATGATAACGGCATTTCTGAATTTCTTTTTGTTCATCATTTACTCCTTAAATCTAGTATATATTTTCAGGCATCTATTATATATGCCCAAATACTCACTCTATTGCTCAATAACACCTATATATGGAAGATTTCTATACTTCTGAGCACAATCAAGTCCGTATCCGACTACAAATCTGTCCGGAACCGTAAATCCCGTCATATAAAGCTCAACAGGCACAACTCTTCTTTCCGGCTTATCAAGCAATGTTATAACCTTAAGACTAGCTGGTTTTCTCTCTCCTAAAAGCTTAACCAGATATGACAAGGTTCTTCCTGAATCCAATATGTCTTCCACAATGATTACATCCTTACCCTCAACAGTTTCATCCAGGTCTTTATTCAACTTAACAATACCTGAGGACTTGGTTCCGTCTCCGTAGCTGCTCACAGACATAAAATCAAGCGTTACCGGCGTTTTCATCCTCCTTGACAATTCACACATGAAAAATACACTGCCCTTTAATATGCCAATCATATGAACCGTTTTTCCCTCATATGCCGCATCTATCTCTGCTGCCATCTCTGCTATTCTTGCGTCGACTTCTTCCTCACTGATTAATACACCTATTTGTTCTCTCATTCGGTTTTCCTTTCGCTTATTGTAAATTTATCATATATAATTTTTAACTATTATAATTTTCTGTATACCATTTCTACTATTCTTTTTGTATTTTTTTCTACCTTATATCGTTCGCCAATCCGTATACCTATAGCCCATATGATCTCTGAACCGTCAGCTACAAGCATGATTTGATTTCTTTGTCCGGCAGGAATTTTGCAGGACCCAAACAGTCTGTTTATCTTTTTTTGAGCGCCATCAGCGCTTATTACCATATAATCATTTTCCCTGCAATTACGCAAAAGAATATGATTTCGTATTTTATCATAATCAAAAAGCTTCGTATACTCTTTTTTTGATAAATCAAGGATTTCCGGTCTGTCATAGATACGCACGGAAAGCTGGCCTCTTCCATTATCCAATGTGTATACCGCATCTCTATCCATATAAATCCTCTGTTGCCATACATCTTTCTCATTTATCAGCGCTTCTTCGGCTGTGATACATTCCTTTGAAGCTTTAGGTGAGACAAATTCCAATTTCCCATAATTATGTCTCGCTACAGCGCCATGCGGCAGCATAATAATTGCGCCTGATTTACTGCTATATAACTTCCTTACCTCTTCTACATGAGTGCTGCCTATATCTTTACTTCCACCGCACACGATTGCTATAAGTCTTTTTATAATCAGACCTTCTATTAACGGATTTTCCCCACGAAGTGTATTCATGGAAACACTCCACAGCTCTGTATCGGTTTCATTTTTGATGCAGCTTACATGCTGCTTTATAAAATAATCCATCTGACTGTCCGTATACGCTGTATATTCCCCCACATGAGCTGCAAGCTTTATAATATGCTCGATTGCCCTGTTATTGATTTCCTCCATAACAGGTATAATTCCAAGACGGATTTTATTTCGTGTATATTCCGTATCATTGTTTGTAGAATCCGTACAATATTGTATACCGATTTCTCCAAGATAAGCTTCAATTTCCTCTCTCTTGACGCATAGGAGGGGTCTTATAATATTGTCTCTTATTGGTGGAATTCCTTTTATTCCGTCAGCTCCGGAGCCTCTAATCATATTGAAAATAACTGTTTCTGCAGCATCATTTTCGTTGTGCGCCACCGCAATTACTGTCTTTTTACATTCATTTGATTTTTCAAGCTCACGGCACAACTCTGCAAATGCATCATATCTCACATTTCTTCCGGCTTCCTCCACTGTCATCTTTTCCTTATTTGCCAGGGAGCACACATCTTTACGAACCACCTTAAGTCTCACATTCATTTCATTGCACAGCTTCTCTACAAATGCTTCATCTGAATCTGCTTCGGTGCCTCGTATCATATGATTAACATGTACCGCATAAATACTGATATGATATTTTTCTGCCAGCTTAGATAAAAGGGTCAGCAGGCATACGGAATCAGCCCCACCCGAAACACCGACAACAACGTGTGAAACTCCAGCAAGCATTTTATATTTATTTATATAAGCTTCTATTTTTTTCTCAAAATTTTCCATAACATTTATATTTTATCACAAATAACGACTCTTTGCGATAGCTACGCCGCCATTTCACGATTTTCTCACAATTATCATTCATCATTTTTCTCTAAAACTGCTGCAATTACAGTTACATCATCCTGAAAACTGCCCTCATTCGCACATAACATTTCACTGATTATTTTCTCAACAATATCCCTGCTGTTCCCCGTATCAATATGTCTGAGAATATCCAATATCAAATCCTCTTCGTCATTTTGTCTGTCACAGGAATATATACCATCACTTACCATTATAACGGCATCCCCATGTGACAGCTCCGCCTCAGAAACATCACACTCCGTATGTGCAAGCACCCCAATAGGAAGTGTGGTACCTCGTATGATTTCTACATCATTTTCATTCACTCCGGCATGCACCACATAGGTAGCTGCTGCTCCCTGCTTGTAGGATTTAAAGCTTCCTTCATATAAATCTATAATTCCCATATCAAATGTTGTAAATGTCTTTCCGTTATTTTTCTCGGACAAGCACTCATTTGAAAAGGATATACCGTAGAGCGGATCAAAGCCAGCATCAATCATCTCTTCCATTGTATCGATTAAAAGGCTGCTCTCACAGGATGCAAGACTGCCGCTTCCCATTCCGTCCGATATCATGATAACCAATCTGCCATCCTCACTTTCCTTCACCGAGAAATTATCTCCCGAAACCTGTGAGCCATATTTTTTTAGTCTTCTTACATGATAATAGCATTTATAACCTGCTTCTTCCTCGAAGGTCACCGTTCTGTCATTTTCCGAAAAAATAGCGGAGGTATTCATGGCTACTCTGATATTTTCATGAAACTCTTCAGATAATATTTCTGCAACCTCTTTTGCAAGAACAATTCGCCTTGAATTTGTTCTGCCTGTCAGAAAATACTGTTTATGATTCTGCTCATTTCTGAGAACTGTCATATGAAGTAAAATAAGTCCCTGCTCAGACAATTTCATACGCAATCTGTCCAGACTGCTTCCCGCATCTTCGACATTTTCCAAATTCTCAGAAAATCTTCCTATCATATCACCAATCTGCGACAGACTGACTCTTCCGGCAGCCGGACCACAGCCTGCAAGTGTATATTCAATTCTCTTAAATGCTCCTGCCATATCTCTGATTTTCTCTGCCGTAATCCTATTCATCTCTATAGCGGCTGCTTCCGAATGGATACCAAAAGTATATCCGTCCTTAACGGTAAGCCATAATCGTGGAACTGCGGCATACAGAAGTGAAACAGACCCCAGCAGTTTTAAACCCGCAGCACCTATAAAATAATCAAAATAGGTAAGTCCTGCTACCACCCCACCTATCGCAAAGCCTGTCCAAGTTCCGAATTTTCTTTTACCTGACAATGTTCTGGCTGCCAGGGAAAAAACTGCCATGATAAAGCATGTCCCAATATATTCGGGCATATTACATCTTATTGCCATAATTGTACCACTTATGCAGGTTATACCAACACCATAACCCGCACCATACCTATGTATGACATATAATGCCAGAAACAGACCTGCTACCTCAAGCAATAACACCTTTTCAAAAACCACCGTCGGTACTGCCCACAGGCAGACCGCAGAAATACACATAATACTCAGCATCTGCTCATTATACCGATTCTTATCATAATCACCATGTATCAGGAGTTGAAATGCGCTTTTCAATACAGGGATGAAACACATTGTTATAATCATTTCTGAGGCTGCATAAAAAAAGCCATAATAAAGCTCCATATATGGACTGACACTGACAAATGATGTTGTAAAGATTGCACCTGCCAACAATACATATTGTTTTCGCTTTTTTATAGTATGAAGACTCATAATAAGTGCTACGACTATAATAAGAGCAACATATCTGCCTATTATAAAATATACAGACGGAGACAATTCCCCAAACATATACAATTCTCCGGACAGCATACCGCCCTTTAGTATTGCCGTAGCCATTCCCAGTGCTATGAATATAAGTAAAGCAAATGAGCTGTCACCCAATATGTAAGCCACTGCAAATAACGCGGCCACAAAGGGATTTATTCCCCATATAAAAGCTCGTCCAAACAAAAAACCGAATCCATACATAACCCATTTTTTCACACTTTTGTTTTCATTCATACCTACTCCTCCATATTTTGTATAGTGTGAGAATTATAGGCTTCGTAAATAACAAAAAAAAGCGAATGCTGAAATTTGCACTCGCTTTATTATGACATATGCTCTATTTTTTTAACACAAATCCATACGGATGGAGTTATTCTTCAGGTCTGATTACTATTTCGTCAGGGTATACTAATCCCAGCTGGTTTCTTGCCACGTCCTCTACATAGCTCTTGGTCTTCATATATTCCTCATACTCTTCAAGATTTTTATACTCTTCCTTTGCCTCCTGCAGCTGTTGCTCAAGCTCCGCAGCCTGCACCTTGAGGTCATTCTTCTGTTCACGAAGTCCCATGGCTCTGTAAAAAATAACTGCTGCCAACAGACATAAGGATAACAGTATAAAGAATCCACAAATCTTTGATTGTTTACGCTTCTTAGCTGATATTCCGTTCATCAAAATCTTCCCCATAACAAAACATATTGACATAATTTTACTCTTTACGACAAATTATGTCAACAAGCTTTTTGCAGCCTTCCCTCACTTTTTTCAAGGCATTTTTTAAAAAGCACAATATATAGTTAATAATTTTCGACACGACCCAATTTATTGTACAAAAATATAGTAAAATCCCTGAAAAAATTCCTAAAAATACATATAATCGTATCTCCCCTCCACTATAAATGTAGTTTACAATAACGACTAAACTACTTAACATAATCCAGAACAAAATATCCCAGATTGCGACTAACACTTTTTTTACACCAATCACTTTTTTAATTTCAAGAGTAAGACCTATTATAAATCCCGTTCCCATGCCACATAAAACACTTACTCCATATGTAAGAAGCTGCTGTCTAATCATATCAGTCATTATTGAAACATCCGCTTTATGGAAAACTGACCATTTTGCTTATCTCCAAGATAGGAAATGCCTGACACACTTCCTGAAATATCAAGAAGTCCTTTATCCATATCAAGATTGGTTGCCTGAAGCTCCTTGCCGGTTATTTTAATCCTCCCCATTTCAGACACCACCATAATCAGCTCAGGTTCTATTGATATCACCTTTGTAATTCCTGTCATTGCAAGATTTTTTCTATCTGAAAGTGATAAGCTGTGGCCTTTCATTTTATTTCCTTCATTCAAATTATCCGGCTCCTTTATATACCATAAGAATTATTCTTAAGCTACTTACAAAAGTATATGAAGGCCATTGAAAAAATATACCCACAATATTTATCAGGTGATAAACAGCCAAACAGAGGTCATTACATAATTACATACTACCTGCCAGCTTACTTCCGGCTGAATATTATAAATATTGAAACATTTCCTTGGCATCTTCCTTTTTTGTAGAGTCTGCTATCATCGTTATCTCTGCTTTGACATTTTTATTTCCAAACGCTATCTCTATCACGTCGCCTACCTTCACATCACAGGATGCCTTGGCAACCTTACCGTTTACCATGACTCTTCCCGCATCACAAGCTTCATTTGCAACGGTTCTGCGCTTAATCAGCCTTGATACCTTAAGATATTTGTCCAATCTCATAGTCCTGTATTCTCCTTTTCGCACACAACATATACTTCATAATACCCTTTTAATGAAAAAAGATGCCGTACAATTAATACGGCACCTTTTTAAGTACTAAATTTTTATAAACTAGTTAAGTGAGCTCTTTAAAGCCTTTCCTGCCTTGAACTTAGGTGACTTTGAAGCAGCGATAGTCATAACTTCACCTGTCTTAGGATTTCTACCCTCTCTAGCTGGTCTCTCTGCAACCTCAAATGTACCAAAACCAACTAACTGAATCTTCTCACCCTTCTGTAACTCCTCAGCTACTACTTCTGTGAAAGCCTTTAAAGCCTTCTCGGCATCCTTCTTTGATAATTCTGTCTTCTCAGCCATAGCTGCAACTAATTCAGTCTTATTCATGGAACCTTCCTCCTCTTAAAACTTTTTATTATCCTGGTGAGCTAAACCGGATAACTCCCGGCGTATATACGCCTCAACGTATATAGTTATACCTAAAATACCTATATTTGTCAAGGAAAAACAAGGATTTTCATTCCAAAAAGCCTTGTTTTCCCTCAATTTCTCACATTCTCATTGCAAAATGTGCCAATCAGCTATCCTTCCATCTGCTTTCCAAGGAAATTTGCTGCTATAACTGCCACCTTCTGCTCTATCTCACCCATATTTTTCTTCATGTCCTTATTGAGTACAATAACCGCACCAATAGCGTCTCCTTCAGATATAATCGTCTGAACTACCTCTCCCTCATATTCGGCATCATCACCTGTAATATTAATAAACTTCGTATCACCCTTCTTAGCAAGAATCGCCTGACGGTCATTGATTACATCCTCAAGCTCCTTGTGTATGGATTTGCCCACCAGTTCTTTTTTCGGCATTCCTGCTACCGCTATAATCGTATCCCTGTCTGCAACTGCTACAGGCAAATTAAGGCTCTGTGATATTGCATCCACGTACTGCTGTGCAAATGATGACATCTCACCCATAGGGGAATATTTCTTTAAAACGATTTCACCGTCTTTTCCTGTAAATATTTCAAGGGGGTCACCCTCTCTTATACGCATAACTCTTCGTATTTCCTTAGGAACTACGATACGTCCCAGGTCGTCTATTCTTCTGACTATTCCTGTTGCCTTCATTTTGTATTTCCTCCATTCAACTGCTATTTTTCTGTTGTGAGCTTAGTATCTGTAAAAAATGGGGGATTATACATATAACAAATTATTGTAAAAGTCCGTCAATGGTGTTCGCCACAGATTCACTTCCGATAATAGTAATGTTATTTATTAAAATCAAATCGTCTATCTGCTTTTCACGAACATAGTCAAGGACATTTACCTGCGCATACCTGTAGTCTATGACATATACGGTCTGGTAATGGTCTACAAGAAGCGGCACAAAAGCATTTCCGTATGACTCTTTCAGCACAAGACATGAAGAACCGTCTGTAATGGCAGGATTTTCTATTATTTCAAGAGGTCTGTCGCCCGCAATAAATGTCATATAAAGCGAGTTTTCTGCCCATCCTGTTACGTCAGAAACAACATTCCATTCATGCTCGCTGCCATCCTCATCCCAATAAGTCATGTCATTGGTCCCATTCGGTATATAGGCATAGACCGTATCAGGATTTTTCGCCATCTCCTCACTTTGTAATGTGCTGTAAAAGGTTCCAAGAAAGTTCTCAAAGGTATAGCTCTTACGAGCTTCCAAAGAAACCGGCGTTATGCCCTTCGCCTTACAGAAATTCTCATATACATAATAAGCACCAAGCTGTGTCCAGTGATGGTCTGTCCTGAAATAAATATATTCATCCTTATGCTCTCTTAAGGTTCTGATAGTATCAACCGTTTTAACACCTTCGAGCATACCATAATAATAGTCTATCGCCTGCATCTGGTCTGAACCGCCAAGATTATCCAGCTCCTCTTCTGATAGCAATGCCCCTGACTGATTCGGTATCAGCATACAGTACACATTGGTTGTCCCCGAAAGTTCACTCTCCGCTCTATTTACGGCATTGATAAATTTTGTTGCCGAGTCCTGTACAAAATAGTAAACACTATAGGCAGAGCCGTTCTTTACATAAAGATTCTGCTGAACCTGCTTCTGAAATTCCTCATCCATCGCCTTTGCATCAGGCGGCTCGACCTTCTTTATCTCTCCCTGCTCCGTTGTAATCTCCTCTGTTGAGGAAGTCTCCTCTGTACTTGCTTCTTCTGTGTTTTTATCCTCTGTAGAAGCTTCCGACGGCTGTTCCTTTGTGATATCAGGGATATCATCGGCTTCCGCCTGCTCACCTACCATCATGGTATCCGCTTCTATTCCATAGAGTCCTTTTATTTTCCGGTCAGCTGCCACCAGCTTATCCCGCATAGGATATGTATCTGAGAACCATAACGATACTTCGGAAAAATAACTGCCGTCTAAAAATGATGATATGGTAAATTGCGGAAATTCAGTCAATTCACGTTTCTCCATTTCAGATACTCTTGGTCTAAAGAAAAACAGGCATCCTACAATACCTCCTATAGCCATAACTGCACCAAACAGCAACACACCTATAGAACGGTATTTTTTCATTATCATCTTTTGTTCTTTCGTAAATTTCGTTTTCATACCAATCTCCATTCTGTTCCCAAAACAGGTGCTGCAAAGCGTAATAAAAATATATCTTTTTTTGTCATCATCATTTCTTTACATCTCTAAAACTGGAAATAAAGAAACGGATTATAACTTGCACCTACGAGAGCAAGTGCCGATACCATTACAAGTATCACCGGCGTAATCATATCCAGTACATTTGCAAACGTAAACATTGCTTTGTTTTCTCTACCGGATACAAGCATCCTCTTACGAATATTCTTTCCAAGCGGTGTTACAGCTATGATTGCAAATATCAGGAAGAATATATATTTTAAGAATACGGTTTTTACATTCATATTTACAAAACCATTGGTTCCGATTCCAAACATTCCCTTAAATACAATCGACAGTTCACCAAGACTTTCAAACTTAAAGATAACCCATCCAAACAGCACTACAATAAGCGTGTATATATGGGAAACCACCTTTGGAAATCTGTCCTGTATGACAAATCTCTCCAAAAGCAGGAAGAATAAGTACCATAATCCCCAGAATATATAATTCCAGCTGGCACCATGCCAGAGACCTGTAAGGAACCAAACCACTATCATATTACGTACATACTTCGCTGTGCCGCACCGGCTTCCGCCCAGCGGTATATATACATAATCCCTGAAAAAGCTGGACAATGACATATGCCATCTTCTCCAGAAATCCTGAACGGAATGGGCTATATATGGATAATCAAAGTTCTTATTGTAGTGGAAACCTATCATTCGTCCCATACCGATAGCCATATCTGAATATGCTGAGAAATCAAGATAGATTTGCAACATATAAAATATCATTCCAAGCCACATACCTGCTGTTGATTGCATTGACAGACTCTTTACGCCCGCAGGTAGCAGCGTGTCTGCGGCCGCTGCACAGGAATTTGCCAAAACTGCTTTCTTTGCAAGTCCGACCGAAAATTGTCTGATACCCATATAGATGTCATTTGGCGTTATTCTCCTGTTATCGATTTCATTTGCCACAGTCTCATATCGTACGATAGGACCTGCTATACACTGATGAAACAGACTTGAATAAAGAAGCAGCTTCCAAAATGCAGGCTGTGCCGCTGTTTTTCTCATGTATACATCTGCGACATAGGATATAAGCTGAAACGTATAAAATGATATCCCTATAGGAAGCACGATATTCGGTACTTTGGTTGGAAAACCAGTCAGTTTGTTTATATTTCCAAGTATGAAACCAAGATATTTAAATATGCACAATAACCCAAGGAGAACGATACACTCCAGAATAAGATAACGTCTTACCTGTCCTTCCTGTTCTCCCTTTTGTCTGGCTTCCTCTATCTTCAATGCGCAATACCAGCTTATTAAGGTTTCACCGACCAGAAGCAGCAGATATCTTGGTCCTCCCCACGCATAGAAAACAAGGGAAAAGATAAGCATAATCTTATTCTGGCTCTTGGCATCTGCACAAAAATAAACGATTAAATTCGATGTTAAAAAAATAAATATAAATATTAAGCTTGAAAATACCATTTTTCTATGTCCTTAACGTAACACAATATTCTGTGCGTTTTCTTTTGCATCTATACTGTTTTTCAGTATTCTCCTTATCTTATCATATATCTGCAAAAATCAAAAGATTTTTCTCATTTACTCTTATTAATTTTAAAATGCTTCCTACAACGCAAATAACCCCTTCATCCTCACAGATAAAGGGGCTATTTCCACCTGTACTGATTCTTTATCAATACTTATCAAATATTTTTAATCATCGTATCCATTCGGGTTCATGCTCTGCCATCTCCATGAGTCGGCGCACATTTCATCGATACCGTACTGTGCCTCCCAGCCAAGCTCCTTCTTGGCAAGTGATGCATCTGCATAACAGGTTGAAATGTCGCCCGGTCTTCTGGGCTTGATTTCATATGGTACGTCATGTCCGCAGGCTTTACTGAATGCCTTTACAACATCAAGTACGCTGTAACCGTTTCCTGTTCCGAGGTTATATACCTTTACACCAGGATTTTCTTTAATCTTATTGATTGCCTTTACATGACCTACAGCAAGGTCAACTACATGGATATAATCTCTTACGCCGGTTCCGTCCGGTGTATCATAATCATCACCGAACACACCCAGACATGGCAGCTTTCCAATTGCAACCTGTGCCACATATGGAAGCAGGTTATTTGGAATACCTTTAGGGTCCTCACCAATAAGGCCGCTCTTGTGCGCGCCAATCGGATTGAAGTAACGAAGCAGTATTACATTCCATTCCGGGTCTGCCGTATGGAAATCTGTAAGAATTTGTTCTATCATATGCTTTGTCCAGCCATATGGATTGGTCGGCGTTCCCTTTGGACATTCCTCCGTTATCGGAATAAATGCCGGGTCTCCGTACACTGTCGCTGACGATGAGAATATAATATTTTTACAGCCATTCTTTCTCATTGCTTCACACAATACCAATGTTCCGTTTATATTGTTTTTGTAATATTCTAGCGGTTTTGCAACAGACTCCCCTACCGCCTTAAGTCCTGCAAAATGGATTACACAATCTACCTGCTCTTTTGCAAATATCTCATCCATCTTATCATAGTCAAGAATATCAGCTTCATAAAATGTTAAATCCTTGCCCGTTATTTCTTTTATTCTGTCTATTGATTTTGCACTTGAATTATAAAGATTATCTACTACTACTACATCATAACCTGCATCCAGCAGTTCTACGCATGTATGGCTTCCTATATAGCCTGCGCCACCTGTTACTAATATCTTCATGTTTTTATCCTCCTTTAATTTACTGGGTCCAGCCCCTCAAATATTGCCTTTCTCCAAATATGGACAAATTCAAACAATTACTAATTCTAACTGAATACTTTATCTAAGTATTGCTTCAAATATTTCCTTTCGCCTATCTCCGCATAATAAATAATTCCTTGCTATTATAACATTATCAGCCATATATATCCATTAAATATTCCGGTAATATTTATAAAACGATGCCATACTGACAAATGCTTTGGTATAAAGACACTTTTAGCATTACATTTCATCTACATATTCTATGAATTTTAAAAATGCTGCTTTGCCTTCCTCGGTACGTTTATATACGCCTGCACATTCAAGAATTTTTGCAAATACATCACCGATTTCATCACAGAGTATTTTTTCTGCATTATCTTCTGTAATAGCATCATATTTACCGATAAAGCCCTGCACCCAGCTTTCGTGCTTTGCAATACTTTCTATTTGGGAGATATCCGCCCCCGATACAAGGGCCTTCTTAAGCGCTTCCATCTCATCCTTAAGCCTTGCAGGAAGTACCGCAAGTCCCATTACTTCAATCAGTCCGATATTTTCCTTCTTAATGTTGTGGAACTCCTCCCAAGGATGATATAAGCCCAGCGGATGCTCCTTTGTTGTTATATTATTGCGAAGTACAAGGTCAAGCTCATATCTGCCATCACGCATCCTTGCGATTGGTGTGATGGTGTTATGCGGCTCTCCATCTGTCTCGGCATAGATAAATGCTTCTTCGTCTGTATAACCTCTCCATGCAATCAGTATCTTATCTGCAAGCTCTATTATCCTGTCGCTGTCCATACCGTTTAATCGGATTACTGACATCGGCCATTTTACGATTCCGGCCTCTATATCCTCATAGCCGGCAAATGCAACCTTCGTTTCTATGGCTGCTTTTGTCATTGCAAATGTATAATTTCCACCCTGAAAATGGTCGTGACTGAGTATTGAACCACCGACTATAGGCAAATCTGCATTGGAACCGACAAAATAATGAGGGAACTGCTTAATAAATGAAAACAGCTTCTTAAAGGTATCCTTTTCTATTTTCATCGGAACATGCTGACCGTTAAATACGATGCAATGCTCATTATAATATACATATGGTGAATACTGAAATCCCCATTTGCCGCCATTTATCTCTATCGGAATAATTCTGTGGTTCTCTCTTGCAGGGTGATTTATCCTGCCGGCATAGCCTTCATTTTCTATACAAAGCTGGCACTTTGGATACGACGAAGCTGCCATGGTCTTCGCAAGCGCAATCATCTTAGGGTCCTTTTCAGGCTTTGACAGATTAATGGTAATATCCAAATCACCATATTCCGTGGACTTCATCCATTTAACATCTTTTGCAATTCTGTATGTCCTGATGTAATCTGAAGCACGACTTAAATCATAGTAATAATCAGTTGCTTCCTTTGGAGATATCTTATACTTTTTGTTAAATGTTCTGATAACCTGACTCGGTTTTGGCACAAGCGCATTCATAAGCTTGGTATCAAACAAATCCCGAAGCACCACGGAGTCCTCTGCGATTATCCCTTTTTCTACTGCATAATCGAGAACCCCCTTCAAAGTTTCTTCCAAATCAGAAGGCGTCTCTATCATTTTAATTTCTTCCGGCTCTGCATAATCCTCCAGCTTCAGCATTTCCAAAATGATATTTGTCGTATATATTCTGTCTTCCTCTTCTATCAGCTTATTTGTTATTCCGTATTCTACAAGCTGTTTAATATATGTGTTAATCATGACTCATCTGTCCCCCTTATGCAATCACTTTAATACCGCCGTAAGGACGTACCTTTAAAACATGACATGCGCCGTCGCCAAATATACGCTCTATATTCTTTTTATAGTCTTCAACAGCCGCATTCTTCACAAATGCCTGAATGGTTCCTGCAAATCCACCTCCGTGTACTCTGCATACCCCATCATCACCGAGGAAATATTCACTTGCCCCAAGTGCAACCATAACATTCTGTGTGTGAACATCCTTGGTACTATATATATTTTGAAGGAGCTTACTTGATGAATCACCGCTTCTCTTTATCACATCAAGGAAACGTCCAAAGTCATCCTCCTTCAGCGCGGTCACGCCCTCCTCTACACGTTTCTGCTCTGTATAGAAATGCATTGCACGAAGCACAGCTCTGTCGCTGATATTGCCACGAAGTAATGCTATATTAGCAAAAAATTCATCCGGCGTTATCTCCGTAAGCAATTCCTTACCAAAGAACTTCGCAACCTGTCGCATCTCGTCAGGTATTGCCGCATAATCATCTGTCAGGTCTGCATGTGAGCCCTTTGTGTCTACAATACATAAGCTGTACTGATTTGCCTCAAAATCACATGGCACCTGCTTAATAACAGGATTTGCCTTATCAAGAAAATCGATATAGACGAGTCCGCCTACTGCACATGCCATCTGGTCCATCAGTCCGCACGGCTTGCCAAAGAAGACATTTTCCGCATACTGTCCAATCTTCGCAATATCAACCGATGATACCTTCATATGATTGTAAAGTCCTGACAATATTGTTCCTATAAGACTTTCAAAGGCTGCTGAAGATGACATTCCGGCCCCCATCAGTACATCACTTGTTACATATGCCTTAAATCCACCGATTTTATAGCCGTCATCCTCTATCCCTGCAACAACGCCCTTGATCAGCGCTGTAGTCGTTCCTTCTTCATCCGCTTTCCTTTCTACATTTGAGATATCTATAATCTCCTCCGGCATATCATCTGATACAAGATGTATTGTCATATCATCTGTCCTTGTAACGATGGCAATGGCATCCAGATTTATGGATGTTGCCAGAACATGTCCATTTTGATGGTCCGTATGATTGCCGCACACCTCACTTCTTCCCGGTGCACTATATACCTCTACCTCTTCTTCTCTGTACAGCTCTTTAAATCTGTCGATTGCCTTTATATATCTTTCTCTGTTGTATGGAACCATTTTTTCGTCTACATAAATCTCCTTCAGTCTGCTGTCATGCATGCCCGATTCCACTTCTGCCCTTAATTCATTGATGTTTCTCATGCTTTTCGTCCCTTCCTTTCCGATTCATTCATTAACTCTATTTTTGTCCGTTCTATCCTTCGGCATTCAGCCTTTGAATTTATTTTACTATATACTTTTCAATATGAATATGGTATAGAGTTGCAAAAACATGTCCATTTGTTGGATTAAAGGTTTTATTTATCTTTGCTGCATCTCAGAGAAGTGCTGATATACTACACCCATAAATCGAAACCGCCAATTTAAGCCATAATTGTTTTTTATTTGTTTTCATGTTATTCTTAGTGGTATGGAGGATATTGTTATGGAAGAAAAGATTGTTGTAGAGCTTACTCAGGAACAGAATAGCGATTTATATTTGAATGCCTTTGGTCACTCTATAACTGCGCCTCTCCATAAGGCAGGACCGGCAGTAAAATCCTTCTATCTTGTACATTTTATTCTTGAAGGTGCAGGGGATTTCTATGTAAATAATACGCATTACAGATTAAAAAAAGGACAGGGATTTCTTATCGAGCCTGATAATCCGGCTGCTTACATATCAGATGAAAAAAATCCCTGGACATATGTGTGGATAGGTTTTTCAGGGAAACGTGCAGGAGAAATATTGCATAATATCGGTCTGTCCCAAAAACATCCTATCTTCACCTGTACGGAGGGTGAAAAGCTGAAAAAATATGTTTTTGACATGCTTGAACACAATACTTCAAACCAGTCGGACAGCTACCGGCTCATGGGGATGTTATATCTGGCACTTTCCGTTATTGCGACTGCCCAGAAGGACAAAATCGAAGCACCGTCTGGAAATATGTATGTAAACCACGCTATTTCCTATATACAAAATCATTATAGTATGCCGATGAAAATAGAAGAAATCTCGAATTATATCGGTATCAACCGCAGCTATTTCAGTGAACTGTTTAAGCAATATACAGGGGTGAGCCCGATTAAATATTTGCAAAATTTCCGTATCACAAAGGCTCAACATATGCTGACGATTACAGACCTTCCCATTGAAAGTATCGCTCTGTCCTGCGGCTACCAGTCGGCAGAAGCATTCCACAAAATATTCCATAAGGAGGTCGGCATGTCTCCGAAGACCTACAGAGAGCAAAAAAGAGAGCGTACTCTTTCCAGCCAGAAAACCATGCAGACCAACAGACCTGATTATATAAAAGCATATGACGAGGAAGAGCTATAAAATAAGCCGTGCTCTTATCCTATTGTTCTCACCGCCTGAACAAACTTCCTCACGCTTTCTTCATCCTTTCCCGGTCTGTCCTTATACTCAACACCGGAGGACACATCCGCCACATCCGGATGCACAGCCGCTATCGCAAGAGTCACATTTTCAGGATTAAGCCCGCCTGCCAGAATCAAGAGTCTGTCATCACGTTCTATCTCATCAAGACTGTTCCAATCAAAGGTTTTTCCGCTTCCCGGTTCGCCGGCATCAAATACATAGCCTGCTATATTAGGAAGTTTCTTATAATGATGAAAGGTGTCCATATTCGATACATTAAAGGCTCTCCAGACAGGAAGCTTTGATGATACAATCAGTTCATCCTCTACCTGTCCATGAATCTGCAAATAGTCAAAACCCAGTTTTTCAATTATCTCAATTTGTTCCTTTGTCGGTGACACCGTTACTGCCACCTTCTTGATATCATCCGCCAGATAAGAAATAATCTCTGCGGCCCCATCAGGCTCCATATTACGCTTACTTTTGGGAAAGAACATGACTATTCCTATATAATCAGGCTTATATTTATTTATAAACATTGCTTCAGCAGCTTTTGTAAGTCCACATATTTTTACCTGCATAAAATGATTTCCTTTCATTCTTTATAATCCCCTCTGTCAACGACCAGCTCATATCCCACGGATTTCACCCGCAAATCAAGACAGCTTCTGCACTGTGCCGATTCCTCACCTGTACAAATCTTGTTATCATACAACATGTATTTCTTTCTTACGGCAGCAGGCGAGAGATTTGGCATAACTACATTTGCACCATAAAGAAATCCCTGCTCTCTTCCGTTCGGCGCAATCGTCCCAAGCGATGTCGTTGAAGGAATAAGAGCCTTTGGAAACATCAGTCTGAGCAGGCTTATCATCACCAGTGTCTGCTTTAAGGTTCCTGATGCCATTCCTGCAAACGGTGTATCCTTATGTGGTATATATGGTCCTATGCCAATCATATGCGGCTTAAGCTCCGCCAAAAACAGCAAATCCTCAGCCAGATTAAGCGGTGTCTGATAAGGTGAACCGACCATAAAACCGCTTCCAACCTGATATCCCAGTTTTTTCAAGTCATATAAACATCTCACTCTGTTCTCGTAGCACATCTCTGACGGATGCAGCCTTTCATAGTGCTGCTTATTTGCTGTTTCATGGCGTAAAAGGTATCGGTCTGCGCCAGCCTCTTTCCACAATCTGTAGGTATCATATTCCTGCTCTCCAAATGACAGCGTAACAGCACAATCACCGAAAACCTCTTTAATACATTTTACCACATCAGCTACAAGGGACGGCGTGTATGCGCCATCTTCACCCCCTTGAAGCACAAAGGTTCGAAAGCCCAGCGCATACCCTTCTTTGCAGCAGGCAAGAATATCCTCTTTAGTAAGCCTGTATCGTTCTATTTTCTGATTACTTTTTCTAATACCGCAATATAGACAATCATTTCTACATATATTTGTACACTCAATCAAGCCTCTGGTATATATTTTATTTCCAAAGCTTTTGTGCGCTGTCTGACATGCAAGTCTTCTTAAATATTCCAACGCATCCGTATTTTTCAAACAGCATATATCCTCAATAAGCTCCGCCAAGACCACTTTGTCAGGAATATCTGTCCTGCTTATCCTTCCATCAGTCTCTTCACTGCCAAGCGTACCCATTTGGCACTGCCCATATTCATATATACAATCTATAATCCGATAAAGTCTGTCCGCCATAGTCACCATAACCTCATACCTGAAGCATTGCCATCAGCAACACATTTTTTAAATTAACTCACTTGCGCAACCTACCTAGTTTTATATATATCCGGCTGCATAATCGCTCTTACCGCTTATTCACTGGCTGCTATCAATTCCCTAAGCTTGGCAAGTCTGCTGTCAAACTGTTGATAGAAGTCCGTCTTATCATCATAAATTCCCATAAACATCACATTTAGCACAAGAATCGTCAAATTTCCGGCTTCCTATTCCTTTTCTTCAAGGAGCTTTTTCTTCAAAAGCACCTGCATCTCCTTCTGAAAATGATGCCAGTCATTTATGTATTTTGTATATCTTGGTATATCAGGTGTATCAATCCACTTCGACACCTTAACCTTTGTCTTTCCTGCACGTTTACACTCATGAATTTGGAGAAAATATCGAAAACCGCCATCCTCATAATACCTTCCAAGCGGAAACAATCTGCAAAATCCCGGTCAGCAATTCCTCACATTCATAAATCCAATTTGCAAACTGCTATTTTACCATCCCATACTTTATTCTTATTCTGTCAAGCTTTTCTAGAAACGGGCGGGCAGCAATCCACAAAAATATTACCGTTGCTGTCGCCTGAACCACATCAAATGGGAAGCCTGTTACATATGCTGCAAGTATCATTTTCAGGTTCACCGAATGCTGCCACATCATCACCGATGCGGGATTCATAATGCCTCCATAGATAACGATACAGGCAAGTCCCCCAAATATGCAAAGTCCCAGTTTTGTAAGAAGCCTTGTTCTGACACCCTTATGTGCAAATACCAGACCTGACAGAAAACCCACAAGTCCCATAGAAAACATCTGCCATGGTGTCCACGGTCCCTGTCCAAACAGCATATTTGAAACGATCATGGTAACAGCACCGATTACAAATCCCGTTTCTGCTCCAAATGCCACCCCTGCTATCATCACAATTGCCACAACAGGACTGAAATTCGGAAGCATGAAAAACGCAGCTCTTCCTGTCACGGCCAGTGCACACATAACCGCTATCGTTACAATCTCTCTGACCTTGGGTTTTCTGTTCTCAAATGCAACAAAGAAAGGAACCATCGCTTCTATCAATACCATTAATGATATGAAATAGTATTTCCTATCCTGTAGCTTATCATATCCAAACCATATGGTAAATGGAATTAAGATTAAAACCGTAAAAATAGTAACTGTTGTTCCCTTTGTAAATCCCCTTTTCCTCGAACAAAGCTTGATGGCTTCATCCGTCTGCTTCCCCAAGGGTTTCAGTGCTATCAGAAGACAAATAATTGCACCTATGAAAACGGCATATAAAATCATATACCCGAATCCTTCCCCGGTTACCGCCATACCCTTTATCAGCTTATTCAGTCCAGACTGTGACACCGTCTTTATAAAGCAATAAATAATGATAACAGACGAAACGAATATTGTAATGAATCTGGGAAGAGACAATTTCTCTATATGACTGTCCTTTTTCAGTTTAATATTCACATCGTCAAATCCGCTTACCTCCAGCCTTGTATCCAAACCGTCATCTTTTTTATCCGTTGCAGCCGTCCTGCCCTCTACGCCATCAACCTTGGTCTCTTCTCTATCCTGTTTTCCTTTATACGCTGTTATGACCTCTTCAACCGTAACGGCACCCTTCACAATGTCCCTTGCTATTCTGGCTGCCGCAGTCGTATAAAAGCTGTTTCCTGTAAAATAATCTCTCACATCACTGACTGCTGCACATTCTCCGTCAAACAGCAATGCAATCCTCTCACCTGCTGCTCCACAGAATTCGATATCGTGACTGACTATTATGATTGTCTTTCCCGCTTTCTTAAGGTTTTGGAGAATATGAATAAGCTCCTGCTTAAAACCGTTATCAAGTCCCTTTGTCGGTTCATCCATAAGAATCATATCAGGGTCAAGCATCAGAACTCTGGCAAGTGCCAGTCTCTGCTGCTCTCCACCTGACAAATCATAAGGATGCCTGTCAAGAAGCCTCTCCAGATGACATAGACCTACAATATATTTCAGCTGCTCGTGGCTTTTGGCAAAGATCAATTCGTCTCTTACTGTGTTTCGGGTAAATAAGGTCTTCGGATCCTGCGGCAGCATACCAACTGTCTTATCCTTTGCTATTTTAAGCTTTCCTCCATACGGCTTTCTTAACCCTGCCGCAATCGAAAGAAGCGTAGACTTACCGCTGCCGTTACTGCCATTTATCATCAGTATCTCATTTTCATAAACAGAAAGTGACAAACCCTTAAGAACGTCCTGCCCTTCCCTGTTATACCTGAAATAGATATCCTTAAGCTCCAGAATTGGAGAATTACAACTATTTACAATCGGCAATTCCTCTTCCGTTTCATATATTTTACTGTGATTTTTGTCATAATCCATCAGCCAGTTTCTGCCGGCATTTACAGATACAGGCATACCAGTGCTGCTATTTTCATCTGAAAGTCCCATATAGATTTGAACTGCCGCCGGCATGGCTGTCATAAGGGCATGGGCATTCTCCATGCGCTTGATTCCCTGTGCCAGCATCTCCACCTTATCGTCAGCAATCATACGTCCGTTCTCCATGATTATGGCACGGCTGCACACAGAGAGAACCTCCTCCAGTCTGTGTTCCGTCATTATAATCGTAGTGCCAAGCTCTCGGTTTATCCTGACCAGACTGCCGATAAATTCATTTGCCGCTATGGGGTCCAGCTGGCTGGTAGGCTCATCAAGTATCAATACATCAGGTGATGCTGCCATAACAGAAGCCAGATTGACAAGCTGCTTTTGTCCGCCGGAAAGCTCCGTCACCTTACGGTGAAAGATAGCTTCTAAACCAAAAAACGAGCTCATCTCGGCCACCCTCCGCCTGATAAATCCATTATCATAACCCAGACTCTCAAGTCCAAATGCCAGCTCATGCCATACCTTATCCGTTACAAGCTGGGCATCTACATCCTGCATAACAAAGCCTATCGACTGCGCCTGTCTTCTGTCTGTCATATCATTTATCGGATTCCCTTTAAAAAATACATTTCCCGTGAGTCTTCCCTTCGGTGCGATAATCGGCTTAAGCTGACGGAGAAATGTCGTTTTTCCACAGCCCGAACCGCCAAGGATAACGATAAACTCACCTTGATGTATGCTTAAATTTATATCAGAAACCGCATCCGGAAGATATTTCATCCCTGCTTCATCTGACATGTCCGGATATGCAAATTTTAAGTTTTCAACTCTGAATATCTCCATATCTTAAACTCCTGTACTAAATAGTCCCATTTCAAACAATATATACACAGTAGATAATGATGATTGAATCTCACTAACCCGTTCCTATTTCCACGGCAAATTTTCGCCGTTCCAAAATCCGAAGCATCACCGGCATCATAACTAGTAATCCATAGATGATAAATACCGAAACCGTATATATGCCTGCAATCTTTCCCGATACGGCAGGATAATAAGTAAAGCTTATTGCTCCGCCAATCCCTCCTGTCAGTACATATCCGGCACATAGTAATATATATATCATGCATATTCCATCCCGCTTTGTAAAACGATATATGGAATATGCTTTTCTTCCCTTTAAACCGTAGCCTCGGCTCTTCATACTGTCCGCAGTGACAACAGCTCCTTCAAGAGCCCATGTTACAACTGCGGAAAATACACGAAGTGCCGTTCTCGTCCTTTTCAAATATTTTCCTTCACACACATAACCGGCCGCCTTTTGTGCTCTGTATACCTGTCCAAATCTTGCTGCAAATTCAGGTACAAAACGAAGTGTCATCGATATGATAAGCGACAGGTACGGCGCCAGTCTTCCAAATAAATACACAAGCTTGTCCGAGGTTATTACCTCATTCCAGCATACAAACCAGCAAATAACCGTAACAAGCATAAATGCTGCCGATATTCCATACAGGATTGACTCCAGCGTCAGCGGATTACCCGATGGCAGATATGTGAGGATGGTCACTCCCTGATGGCTGAACGCCGGATTCAATATTGCCGTAAATATAATAAGCGGCAGCATATATATTAGATTTTTCTTGATTCCCTCACACCCTCTTAAGTAAACAGAATAAATAAATGTTCCTATAAAAGATATGCCAAGGCATACCGGATTGGTAAATGCCATGGCAAATCCTATAACACATATGAAATAAATAATGTTAACCAGAGGATGGTATGATGCAAATGTATCTTGTACGCTACTACTCATATCATCTATCTCCATCAAAATTTCTAAGATGAATTTCTTTTTTTCATCTCCATTTGTATTTCTTAATATGGATTTCCTACATCTGCCCCTAAATCACAGGTGTATACCCATTCTATCACATCTCCGTCCTTTAATACATATTTTGAACAGCCAAAATTCGGAAAAGAACCATTTACCGAATACATCCAGCCTGATAAATTTCCGCAGTCGAACTCATAGAGATTATAGATTCCTTCTATATAATAGCTGCCATACATTGGCGTATAGGAATATTCCAACTGTATGCCATACTTCTTAGTTACCCTGTCAAGCACTTCAAAAACAGTCTCACCCGTAGTAAATTCAACGGTAACGGTCTTTAATATCCATCCGTCGGCAGGAACTATCGATTTCTTTGATTTATCCAACATAGACATATTGTTAAGTATCGTATTACAGGCTATCGATATCGTGCATTTCTGGTATAATGCAGGATTTTCTGTCTCTGTGGTATTTCCACCGCCTGTATCAGGCGGAGTTTTTTGTCCATCAGAGTTATTCGAATTACCTCCACCATTTTCTGCGTCGTTATCATTGGCGTTCCCGTTCTCTGTATTATCTCCGTCTTCATTCTCCGGATTACGATTCGTTTTATCATTACCGCCGTTACCGTCATCGGATGAATTGCCCGGCTTATTGTCATCTGACTCGTTTCCATCAGTATACGTTTCATCATCATTTATAGAAACATTGCTGTTATAATTACGATCCTTACCGGATGGATTTACAGTACCTTGATTATAACCGCCCGATGAACTCCCATTACCAGCGTAATCCGTATCATCAGATGTATCCCTTATTGTACTTTCGCTGATATCCGACCTTGAAGTGCTTTCCGCACCATTTCCCTCATCGAAAACCCCTGTAGTTTCATCAGCCGTCTGGTCGGAAACCTGCTTGGATTTTTCCTCAAGTAAAAAACCCTTTGTTCCCGGTGCGTTGCCACCGTACCAGTATGCAAATACCAGTACGGCGATAACCACCAGAATACCTGTTAATTTTTTCCAGTTATTCTTTATCAATTTCATATTGAAAATCCTATATTATTTCTTTGCCGCAGGAACCTTTTTCGCTATACTCCATGCACCGTAATATACCTTACTTCCTACCTTTTTATAGCTTCTCACCCTGATATAACGATATTTCTTAATATTATTTATCTTTGCAGCTTTCATATTTCTGCCTTTATATGTCAGTGTCTTTGCATTCTTAAAGGAAGTATTCGCTGCATACTGTACCTGATAGCCTGTAGCCTTTGTATTCTTTTTCCAGGTAATTTTTACAGCTTTACCCGAGCGTTTAACACTTGAAACAGTACCTCTTCCTACATAATAGGTATCTGTAGTCTTGTAGCTGCTTACACTGTCGCCGGAAATTGCCTGCACGGCATATGTGTATTTTACTCCGTTTTTGGCTTTCTTATCGGTATACTGAACAGTTCCGTTCTTTGAAATCGTTGCAACGGTGCTCCACTTCTTTGCTGTTCCTGCTTTTCTCAGAATCTTATAACCTGTAGCGCCCTTTACCTTCTTCCATGTCAGATTCACACCGTTCTTGGCAATCTTTGTCTGAACAGTCGTCTCGGTCAGTCTAACTATGGTTATAGCATCTGATACCTTACTTGTAAGAGAGTCTTTATAGCAATCCACCTCATAAGTGTAGCTTTCGCCTGCCTTTACATTATAATCAACATACTCAGTAACTGTATTATTACCGATGGTTTCTAAAAGAACCCTCTTGCCGTTACCTGTTGTCTTATAAATCTCATAGCCGGATACATTATCCGCTTTTTTCCATGTAAGCTTAATTGCATCTGTCTCATTTGAAGCCGATACATTCTTCGGTTCAGCAGGAATAATCAAAAATCTCTCTGATACGCTTCCCGAAAATGCGCCCATACCTGTAATAGTCACATTTGCCGCACCGATTTTCTGATTGTCCGTATATGTTACGGTATAATCTTCATTTTCCGCAAGTGTTCTCTTTCCGTTTGTTACCGTAACCCCAGGCGTCTTCGCCTTACCATCATAGGATACTTCTGTCTCCTTAAGTGTTACAACAAAATCATCGACGCTTCCCGTATATATAACTACTGCATCACTCATATCATAGAGGCTGCCCTTACCCTCTACAAATCTGCTATAAGCAGCAAGAGCATATACAGCCTGCTCTGTAGCCATTCCGTCAGGCTGTGTTGTATGACAGAATGAATGAGTCGCTTCGTCATAGAAGGAAAGCAATGCATCAAATGCAGAATTACCATACTTTATAAATCTGGTATCCGTATCAGGATTAATTCCGAGTGCACACAGTGCTGTAACGACCTGAGCTGTACTCTCACAGTTGCTCTCAAGCTTCTGCTCAGTACCCTGTCTGTACATAAATGTTCCATCCGGGTTCTGATTAGAAGAAAGTACCGCAAGCGCTCTGTCTACAGCCGCTTTTACCTCCTCGTTACTGCTATAATATGGTGCCAGAGCCTGCATTGCCATAGCTGTAATATCAACATCCATCTCATCCTTTAAGCTCCAGCCGCCGCCTTCCAGCTCAAGGTTCAGTATATATTCTACAAGCCCTTCTCTTGTTGTTTGTGTCAGTTCCTCATCAGAAATCTGCGGAATATCATATTTTCCTGAGTCAAATGCAATCAGTGCAAATATTGCACCGTTTATGCCCTGTTTTACCACATAGTCCATATCTGCAAGCGGCTCAAGTAAATTGTAGCCTGCCACATCCGCAGGATCAGCTCCTATCGCTGTAAGCCCCAGAATCACTCTGGAGTTGTCTGTACTCTTTGAGGCAGAGAGCTTCGCACTACCCTTTTCAGCTACAAACTTCTCCACATTCTTGTAATAGTCATAATACCATTTAACATCAGAAAGTCCTGAACGTGAAAGACCTATTACCGCCCATTCACCACCTGTCGAGCCAACTGCAGGCTCTGATACGATATTATGAATATAATCTACCGCATTGTTCTGAATATTTTCATAATTATCTGAGCTGTCGTTTGGTCCTGCAATTATTACATTTGCATGATAATATGCCGTATATGTTCCACCTAAGGTAGATATACTGAAATCTGCTCCATCCGTAAAATCCATAGTAGCGGATATTCCGTCCAGAATCGCATAATGGCTGTCCAAGCTGTACTCATATTCTACATCAAGTTCCGTTATATCCGTATCATAAGGCAGTGTAAATGTAACCTCAAACGGGTCTTCCTTTGTTCCTGCCGCCTTTGTTTCCTTGCCGTCTATGTCATAAGTAATTGTTGTATTCCAGTTCTCATCAGTAACAACATTTTTCGACAGCTCTACGGTATCAGTGGCTATATCATCGGCACTTACTGTAAGACTTGTAAAGATAGGAAGTCCATAAGAGCCATTACCGATATCATCTGTAACCATATCAGGATTTACACTATAATCAAATCTGATTACATCGCCCTCCTGCAAATCAATATAATCGACTCCCCAGTTAGAATAATCATCATTATTATAGCTCATATACCAGCCTGAATATCCGCCGCCTGCGGCTGCCGTCAGACCATTGATGCTTTCCACATAGCTTCCGTATGATGATGAAACAAGTGATATATCAACGCCTTCGGATTCAAATGCCTTTTCGATAACCTGTGCTGTCGTCTCACCTTCGGCTGCACAAACCTTTGTTTCAAGGATTTCTCCCGTCGCAGAAGCTCCTTCTATATGATTTGCTACTGCTGTGTAATCGTATGCCTGAACGGTAACTCTCTTTTCCTCCGATTTCTGAATATCAATACTGATATCAGGAAGCGAACCCATAACAGCAGGAATCTGGCTTGCCGTAAAGTTTGCAGGCTTACCGGACTCGTATGTTACCGAACGATGGTCTCCTATAGGAGAACCAAAACCACTCGTCGTAAGCACTCCGTTTGAAAGGGTATAGTGCTCTCCTTCATAATCAGCAGGCACTGTAAATGTAAGCTGCTGACACCCTGCCGTAGAAGCAAAGGCATATTGATTGGATTTACCCGTTACCTTCGTTCCGTCATTTGCATCATACTGTGCCATAGCCGAAAAATTATAATAACCGGACATCTTATTTGCAGGATGATACAATCTGTCAAAAGTAACAGTTACCGTATCTCCCGGCTTGATACTGTCACTGCTTATTTTATTTCCGTCAGCATCCACTGCCGACACCTTATAATCTGCCCGTTTTGCACGAATAACCTGATATGTAACCTCATTACCGAGTGTAAGCTTAACGATATTGGAGCCTTCCTGAAGACCGGTAAGCGTAATACTGCCATCGTCATTATACGCGACACCCTTATCTGAAAATCCGTTATAGCCCATAGCAGTTTTCGATATTGTTGGAACTGCAAGCTGTGCCTTTACACCCAAAGCAGGGGTAAAGGTATATTCTGCGCCCGCATCTCCTGCGTAATAAATTACATCACACTCTGCATCTATGTAATCACCTGCCAGCTTTGTTGTAACTTCTTTTCCTGTTTTCTCGTTTATTTTATTATTCTGACCTTCGTTGATAGTCATACCGGTTTCAAATGCAGCTTCATTTCCTACATGTACCACGATGACGCCTGTATTCTCAGGCCAGATGGCTGAATACAGTTTTTTATCTGCTGATGCCGTCGTTCCCATACCGACATCATTTATCATGGCATCATACGTGACAAGTATAATTGCCACGCCTTCACCTTTTGCTTCTATTTTTGCGCTATGTCTTGATGTGGTATATGATTGATCTTCCGTAACCGTAACCACGCTGTCTGATACATTTCCGTTTTCATCCAGAACCGTATAATGGAAATCAGGCTCAATAACCTGTCCATTTGAAATGCCTTCTATAGCAAGCCAGTTACGAAGAGGATATAGTGTGTATGTTTCTGACTGTGAAAGATTGATATAGCCTCTCTCATTTGCATTTAAGAATATATCTGCCACGTCATATGTATTTAATGAAAAATCCCTGATTACAGTATCTTTGTTATAGTCTGTACCATCCGTTACATCGACACACAAATCGTCCGTTGTAACCTCAATTTCAGTTGCATTGGTAATTTTTTTATAATTTCCATATGTAACTGCATCTGCATCATATGGATTCGATACTCTGTAGAAATAGGTTGTATTCTCGCCGCCGGTATAGCTAAGCGTCTCTATCGCCGCATCTTCATCAACCGTAGATACAGTCGGCTCCAAATACCTGTAAATGTAATATGTGCTTAATGTACCCACCTCGAGCTCATAATCATTTACAGAATCTCCGTTTGCATCCTCATATGGTATGATTACCGAGAAACCTGCCTTCTCCGTTGCCGCAATAGATATCGTGCTGTTAAAGGTAACGGTTCCTTCTCTATAGATTTGAATATATGTATCTGCCTTGTCACCGATAGGTGTAAACTGCACGCTATAAGAATCTCCATTTAATGTTAGGAATGTCTTTCTTGCCGCATTTGTAGTATGCTGTCCAAGCGTTATATTTTCACGTTCTTCTCCTGATTTTGCCCTAACCTTCAGATTATCAAGCGTGTAATCTTCCTCATATGTCCAGTTCTTTGTCGAACAGTATATTGTCTGTGTTAACACGCTGAAGCTCTGGCTCTCTTCCTCAGTAATGGTAAGTCCGATTGTTCCGTTTACCGTTGTGCCATCTGTTCCGTATGCTGTAAGAACATATTTGCCCGGAGCAATCGACATGGTATATTGTCTTGATACTGGGTCTCCTGTCTCTATCGGATTCCCCTTCTCATCTGTAAGTGTCATCGTTGTCGATAAAGCATTCATTGTAATGGTTACATCTACCGGATCTTTTACAGGATCAGGCTCTTCCGTCTCCGTCGTATCATTCGGAGTCGCAGTCTTACCTGTCAGTCCTTCGTAGGCGGCTGCAATTTCATTTGCAGCAGCATCCCAATCCGAAATAACATCGATAGCCTTTTTATATACGGCATCCGCCTTTTCTCCTTTATAATCGGCAGCTGCCTTAATAAGACTGTCCTTAGACGGCAAATCAATAAGTGTATTACCATTCCAGCATGTATTTAAATCCTGTCCATAACCATATATCGTGAACTGAAGACGCACTACATCTCCATCCGCAAATGTGTATCCTGAACCATCTCCCGATGTCACAGGATAATAGGAGCTGGAACCGGCATCTATACCCTTATCATTTAACGCAAACATCCAGCCTGCATAGGATGAATAGTCAAATTCTCCAAGTTTGTTATCAGTCGCCCTCTGTCCTACAGTCTTTCCTTCCTCCGTAAGCTTTGCAATTATCTGCTCCGGTATATCAGCGGCAGTCCATCCCTCAGGCTCTCCTCCGTCTTCCACATATTGGAGATAATAGCCATCTTTTATGGTTCCGCTATATGTGGTTTTACCTTCCAGTACCCGTTCTGCTATGCTTGCCAGGTTATCTTCATTATAATAGCCTACCTTTACAGGCTCTACTACAAGTCCCTGACCTACTGTAGATTTTTCCACAGTAAAATATACATATCCATCATATTCTTCAGCAGCACAGGCTACGTTGGAAGATGAATATGAAGTCCCCGCATTCGGGAATATCAGTGTTGCAATCATGCACATCGCCATACATAATGCAATCAGTCTCTTCTTCATGATGATTCGTCTCCTTTCTGTTATTTTTCATGAGAACAGCGTTGTTTTTCAAGAACAAAGCAGCTTTCCTCTGCACATCCTCGCGGAGCCTTTTTTATCATATAGAAAACTTCGTTTCCTATATGATAAAAAAGGCTCCCTTGCAAGGGAGCAAAAAATCATAGTATACGAAACACCTCTTATACAGGTATAAGACGTGCATTTATATATCAATCTTTTCGTCCTCGCAAGCTTCATATGCCCAAGCTCTGAAAAACAACAGGATATATGGCAAGCGATCTGACTTAATAGAGTCTCGGCTCTAAATACAGTAATGGCTGTTGCGACGGATTCTCACCGCACTTCCCTTTTTTCCGGATCCCACCGGGACCATATATCCGACCGGATTGCTCCGATCATTACCATATTATCAGCCAAATATATATGTGTCAAGCCGGAGAAAATATATCTCTCCGGCTTGAATTTCTCTAAAATAATATAAAACTATACATTTCTTATTTTGATTTTTCCAGCAGCTCCTTAAACAGCAAATCCTTCTCCGGATAAGCCTTTCTTACAAACAGAAGCTTATTCTTATCATCAAGAAGACAATGGGATGTCTGTCCTATACAACGAAGTTTACCTGTAGCTTTATCCACTATATCATAAGAAAATCCTACGCGTACTCCGGTATATTCTGAGAGCTTCACATGAATATCAACCGTATCTCCAAATCTGCACATGGTTTTATACTCTGCATATGCAGAAAGTACAGGGATGATAATTCCATCGTCCTCAATGGATTTATAATCCCAGCCTATCTTTGTCATCCAATCCATTCTGGCTTCTTCCATCCAGCGGATATAATTGGAATGATGAACGATTCCCATTCTGTCTGTTTCATAATACAACACACTTCTTTCATAAGGTGTAATATCTTCTATGTCTATCATCTTAATTCCAGTCCTTTTCTTTAATCTCAACGCGTCTTACCTTACCACTGATAGTCTTTGGCATTTCATCGACAAATTCAATAACCCTCGGTCTCTTATAGCTGGCTATATTCTGCTTAAAGTATCTCTTCAGCTCTTTTTTCAGATTTTCATCCCCAACGGTTCCCTCTGTAAGAACAATCGTCGCCTTAATCGCCTGACCTCTGGTTGCATCCGGCACCGATGTAACGGCACACTCAAGAACATATGGTATTCTCATAATTTCATTTTCAATCTCAAACGGCCCTACTCTGTAGCCTGCTACTTTTATGATGTCATCGACACGACCGACAAACCAGAAATAACCGTCTTCATCCATGTACGCAGTATCGCCTGTATGATAATAGCCGTCTCTCTTAACCTCATTCGTTCTGTCCGAATCCTTGTAGTATTCCATAAACAAGCCATAAGGGTCACCGTTTTCAATGTTGATAACAATCTCACCTGTCTCACCCGGCTCGGCAAATGTACCGTCTGTTTTCATAATTCTTACATCATACATAGGACTTGCTTTACCCATTGAGCCCGGTCTTGGAATCGTATTCTCCAGATTCCCTATCGTAAGGGTTGTCTCAGTCTGTCCAAAGCCCTCATAGATAGAAAATCCTGTTTTTTCCTTGAATACGTCAAATACCTCAGGATTCAACGCTTCACCCGCTGTTGTACAATACTGAAGTGATGACAGGTTATATTTACTCATATCCATACGGATTAATATTCGGTACAATGTCGGCGGCGCACAGAAGGTCGTAATTTGGTACTGTTCAATAAGCTTAAATATGTTGTCTGCGCTGAAAGTATCGAAATCGTATACAAATATACAGGTTTCACACATCCACTGTCCATAGAGCTTGCCCCAGAGCGCCTTGCCCCAGCCCGTATCTGAAACGGTCAGATGTACACCGTCGGTTTTATTACAATGCCAGTATTTTGCCGTAATGTAATGTCCAAGTGGATACAAATGGTTATGGGCTACCATCTTCGGGTGCTCGGTTGTTCCCGATGTAAACATGACAAATAATATATCGTGGGCATATACAGCATCCTTGCCTTCCGGTCTCGGAAATTCCGTACTACAACTCATGATACCGCTGTCAAATGAATTCCAGCCCTCACGGTCAGCATTAACGATTACCTTAATCAATTTCCCTTCCGTATCTATCGAATCTATCGAATCAGGGATTTTATCATCACTTGTACAAACAACAGCCTTTACATCTGCTGCCTCTATTCTATATTTATAATCTGTAGCCTTTAAAATGTTTGTAGCCGGAATGGCTATTGCACCAATCTTATGGAGAGCCAGCATGGTAAACCAATACTGATAATGCCTCTTAAGTACCAACATAACCTTATCACCTTTATTGATTCCAAGGCTCTTATAATAATTAGCCGCCCTATTGGAATATTCTTTAATCTCCTGAAAGGTGAACTTCTTTTCTTCCTTTTCTTTCGATACATAAATAAGTGCTGTTTTGTCAGGTGTTTTTTCTGCAAGCGCATCCATAATGTCATAAGCAAAATTAAAAGTATCATCATTTGTAAATTCAATCTTACTTAATACTCCATTTTCATCAAGAGCCGCTTTCACAAACTTTCCTGCAATTCCATCTTCAGGTCTCATTTCCATAGCCATTTCAAAATCCTCCGTGTATTTATTTATAACCAATTATTGGATTTATAAACAGAATAGCAATATATGCTGTACAATAATTTTTACAAACCCCAATGTAAGTTTTTCAAAAACATTGCATGTAGTTTTGAATACTACATTACATATACTACCATATTTTTCCGTAGTGTCAACCCCTTTTTTGCCCTTATGAAAGAATCCCCCAATTTGGTGAGAGGGTGAGTAACTTATATATGCCAGCCGAAAAAGAACTGATATGTAATGACTTTTGTCAAGAGGTAACTTGAAGAAAGCACCACA
>CAZATW010000012.1:0-52589 GCA_964488185.1 uncultured Coprococcus sp.
AGGAGCTAAAGACCTTGGGCTATTTTAAAACAAAGGCAGAGGCTGAGAAGGCACTAGTTGAGTACAATGAAAGTCCTTACGATTTATCTTTGAATAAGGTTGAGATATTAAGGCAGTTAAGTGTATTGGACAATTCAAGGTGTGACGATATTGATGATACAGGCAGAAAAAAGATGAGAGCAGTTAAAAAACTATTTACTGCCGAAGGCTTGCGTGAGTTCATTGCCAGTGTACCGCCAGAAGATGTTTATACAATGTTATTAAATTTAATGTCAAAGTAAAGTACTCAGTCGCTTGCAATATTCCTACAGGGTTGTAAGATTGTCTTTGGGCAAAGGAGGCGATACAAGTGAGCGACAGGAAATGGTTAAGTATTCATGAGGAGAAGCTGTATGAGCAGGTTTTTTATACCCAGATATTTAGGAAGATGGGACTTGACGATGAAACAGCTGCATATATGGCAGAGCATATCGATGCATTGGTTGCTTTCCTGCAAGACTCCGATGAATAGTATCATGGGGGATGTATCAGGCTATGGCATTATATGTCATGGCTCTTTTTCAGTCCTGAGATTTTCAATTTAAGGAATAAAATATATTGAAAAAAGACATAATTATGGTATAATTAGACCGTGAGCAGGGAGGTGCAGTTTATGCCACAAATAATTCCTATTAAAGATTTGAAAAATACATCGGAGATTTCTGATATGTGCCACAAGGCAAAGGAACCTATCTATGTTACAAAAAATGGTTATGGTGACATGGTCATTATGAGCATGGAGATTTATGAGTCGACCATGAGACAGCTTACCATGTATAAAGATATTGAAATATCTGAAAAACAGATAGAAGCAGGAGAGGTAAAGGATGCAAGAGCGTCACTCAGGGAAACGAGGGCAAAATATGGCTTATAGATTAAATGTTACAGAGCATGCCGAGGAATTACTTGATAATCTCGTGTATCATTTGATTTACCGATTGAAAAGTAAACAGGCAGCAAGGCATTTGCTTGATGGTATAGACAGTATATATGACAGGCTGGAGGATAATCCGTTCCAGTTTCCCAACAGCAGGGATACATACCTTGCAAAGAAGGGGTATCATGAAGCTGTTGTGCCGCAGATGAATTATATTGTCATATTTGACATAAGAGAAGATGTTGTAAATGTGGTTGGAATTTTCCATCAGCTGGAGGATTATCAAAATAAATTATAATAGGCTTAAGGTATCACAGAGTCATCCTTGGATGGCTCTGTTTTTTTGCACTTCTTACAGACAGAGTGGAATCAGAACAGATACTCTGACTGTCTTAAAATCATACAAATGCACCAAAGAACCTGTATAAAATCTTGTAACAATTAGACACTTCCAAATCCCCCAAAACAGAGCTAACATCAACAGCAACCGTTCGTAAAAGTCCGTTTCAAATGGCGAACGCCGTTATTCGGCTCATTTAGCCCCTTTTAGCGGTACAGGCTTAAATACCCTTACCTCTCTTGGAAAAAGCCGACACGTGGGCGAATACGGCTTCATCCTGCGGTGGTGCGGATTTCCTTGGGAATATCAGGCTTGTGGTACGGTTTCTCTTTTGCCTTGGAGTGGCAAGCTGGCGGTGTCCGTAATACCGTGGTTTTACGGAAGGTTTCTATGTATTTATTTTGCGGAAGGAGTATTTGAAGTATGCAATCAAAGCAGTTTGGTTATGGTGGTTTACTTCCCAAGTGTCACCTGTGAATAAATATAATTAAAGAAACTTTATCTGAAATAATAGTGCTGATGGCTGTGAATGTATGCGTAAGCTGTATTCCCAGCCATTTATTTTGTGCGTAAAAACGTGAGGTTATATTTGTTTTAGGATGTTCTTGCGAAAGTGACTTCTTTCCAGCTTGTTTCATACGAAAAACATAAGCTTTTATATTTACATACTAAATGCTAAACAAAATAAGGTGTATGGCAAGGTGATTAGTATGTAACATAAAAAATTTGGAGGTGTTTTGTAATGAAACAGGAAGAGATTATAAAATTTTCAGGCGGTAATATACCAGTTGTTGAGGCTGCTGGGATTATGAAAAAAGACCAGCAGTTTGTCAGACAGGGAATGATAAAGGGTAAATTACCTATAGGTACTGCATTTATAAAAGAGGGGAGAAATCAGTATGATTTTTATATTTCGCCTAAGCTGTTTTATGAATATACGGGGTATGTATATGAGAAAAATGAAATAAGCTAAGAAACGAGCACACGAGATGATATTGTCGTCAGAAGAAAAATATGTTAAACTGGAAAAAGTTATAGATGAAACAAAATGTATTTATTTCAAAATTTGCATATAATAAAGCTATTAGCAAGTTTATTTTTAGAAAGGATGAGACATATGTCAGCAGTACAGGCAACAAAAGCTTATCAGGATAATATATATGAGGCAGTTAATGTTTTAGTGTCCAAGCTTGATGAGGCAATCGATGATTTGGAAAATGGTCGTGTATTGACAGAAGAAGAACTGTGGGCGGAACTTGATGAAGTATAGACAGGAGCTTTATGGAACAAAAGAGATATAAAATAAAATATACTTATAGCAGTAGAGATGATATTAAAGAAAAGAAAGAATATATATTAGACACTTTTAAATATCGAGGATTAGGAAAAAAGATTTACAGATAAGATAAAAGCGGCAGTTGAAGATTTAAGAGTGTTTCCGTTGGGATATAAAGCAACAGGTTTCAGGTATCGTGGATATGATATACATATAAAAACATATGATTCCTATTTATTGTTTTTTACTGTAGATAAGGAACAATCTGAGGTGATTATTTTGCGTATATTGCAAGACAGGCAGAATTGGGAATATATCCTTGTTAGATGGATACAGCAGAATTCATAATATCAAGCAAGAGGAAAACCTATTACTTAGATTAAAGTATAGATGCATTTGACAAAATTTTTTAGAAGAGCTAAGTTGAGACTTGAATTACAGAAACAGTAACTGACATTGGTTGTGCTTTGCTGTGGTTTGTCACGCATAAGTCTCCTATAAGTCTCAATCGGTTTGAAATGCTTGATTTTATTGGGATTTCCGCTTCCGTAGAGGAAGCAGCAAAGGCAGGCAAGTTCTAGGAAATGAGTACTGAATGAGCACAAGCCAAAGGTGAAGTGTGAATTTGGTTGATAGTATGCTTGAAAACATATAAATAAGCAATAACCCTTTCAGGATGGCATCGACCCCCAATCGTTAGATTTTCAGGTCTGACTTTTGGGATTCGGTACAGTTGAAAGGGTTATTTTTTGTACCATTTCTCATATTTCTTCATAGCATCACCTTTTCGGAGATGGAAAGTATCCGTAAGATTAAATAGCGAAAAGATAACAATATAAATGTGAATTTCGTTCAACAAAGTAGTTTTGTTGGAGGACAAAATTCATCTGTTAATAAAAACGATTGACCTTTAAAGACATAAATAAGATAATAGACAGCATAAACAGGATTATAAATGAAATGAAATATATGGAGTTTGTATGAGTAGAAAAATAAAAATAATAGCCCATCGTGGTGCAAGTGCACTGGCAAAGCATGAGAACACATTGGAAGCATTTGGCATAGCCATACAAATTGGTGCTGATATGGTAGAATTTGATATAAGAAGCACGAAGGATAATGTAATGGTAGTGTTCCATGATGATAATATCAATGGCAAACGATTGAAGGAGCTTACTTATAGAGGCTTGAATAAAATAGCAGGTACTATGAATTATCATGTTCCCACATTGGAACAGGTTCTTGATATATGCAGGGGAAAAATATATCTGGATATAGAGCTTAAGGAATCAGGATATGAGGGGCGCATTATAGAAGCAGTAAAAAGCAGATATTCATATCATGAATACAGTATGAAGTCCTTTCATAAACAGGCTGTTGAAAATATAAAAAAGATAGATAAAAATATAAAAACAGGTCTGTTGGTGGGGAAAGAAAAAGCTTCGATAGTTGAAAGAATACGGGAATATTTTTCGGAAAGAAGTATCTTAAAACTCGGTTGTGATTTTGTATCACCATATTACAAGATGATGACATGGGGATTTCTGTTTCGCATGAAGAAAAGACATCTTGAGGTATATCCCTGGACAGTAAACAGAGAAAAGTCGATTTGGAGACTGCTTCGAAAGGATATAGACGGTATCATTACTGACAGACCGGATATAGCAATACAGCTTGTGAGGAAATATGAAAACAGGTAAAAAAATAAGTGAGACAATAGATGCTTCATTGATAGATTGATTCAATAAACGGAGGTTAATGAAATATATGGAAACATGGTATTATGAAGTAATCAGTATAGACGGAGATTATGCAAACTTGAAAAGAATGGATATCGAAAGTGATGATTTAAAATTGGTGGCAAGGACAATGCTTCCCGATAATATATCAGAAGGCTGCAAATTAAAATATGAGATGCTGCAATATGAGATCGCAGACTGAGGGGATAAGCGATAAAGCTTTATTTATTTTGGTTTGCCTCAAATATAATGCCTGAAATGCGAAGTAAAACACTTGTCTGGCATATAAGCTCTGCTGTATAATTAGAGTTAAATGTGACATTTTATTACAAAAAATGCATTAGAGAGGATAGAGAGATGATTTACAAAAGAGAAGATATCAGAAGAAAGATGTATAGGCTGATTGTCATATTGCTGCTTATGGCTATGGTGGCAGGTGTATTTGCTGCGTGTGGAAAAAAGCAGGAGCATACATTTACCGTAGGCTTTGATGCGGAATTTCCACCATATGGATATAAAGATGATAATGGAGAGTATGTGGGCTTTGATTTAAGCCTGGCAGAGGAGGTTTGCAGCCGAAACGGATGGACGCTGGTAAAGCAGCCTATAGACTGGGATTCAAAGGATATGGAGATATCTTCAGGTTCTATAGATTGTATATGGAATGGCTTTACAATGACAGGCCACGAGACAGAATATACATGGTCATCGGCATATATCAATAATTCACAAGTGGTGGTTGTCAGGAGCGATTCGGGTATCACAAAGCTTTCAGACCTTCAGGGAAAGGTAGTAGTGGTACAGGCGGCATCATCCGCACTTGCTGCATTTGAAGGGGAAGGTGCCAGTGATGAAAATAAACAGCTTGCTGAAAGCTTTCAAGCACTACAGCAGGTAGGAGACTACAACAGTGCATTTATGAATTTGGAAGCAGGCTCTGTTGATGCTATATGTATGGATATCGGTGTAGCGGAATATGAAATTGAATCCAGAGGCAACAAGTTCATTATGCTGGAGGAGTATGTATCGGAGGAGCAGTATGGTATCGGCTTTTGTCTGGGAAATACGGAACTCAGAGACAAAGTAGAAGAGACAATGCAGGATATGCTTAAGGATGGAACTTTTGAACAGATTGCTGCATCCTGGGGACTTGAAGAATCTATATGCTTAGGTGACGAGGGGGCGGATTCTGTTATGAAATCCGAACAGCCCGTAAAAGAAAGAAAACATTTTTTTAAGAAGCTTGCAGATATAATCGGTCAGCTTGGAAAGGGTATTCTTGCCACATTACTGATATTTGTATTGACGTTATTATTTGCAATGCCTCTTGGACTTCTTGTATGCTTTGTAAGAATGTCAAAAATCAAGATATTACAATTAATTGCCAAGCTGTACATATCAATACTCAGAGGAACACCGCTTATGCTTCAGCTTCTTGTTGTCTATTTTGGACCGTACTATGTGTTTGGGGTGAAACTGACCTATTCCTACCGTTTTATAGCGGTTATTATTGGTTTTTCACTGAACTATGCAGCATATTTTGCTGAGATATACCGTTCCGGTATTGAATCCATACCGAGAGGACAGTATGAGGCAGCAGATGTTATGGGGTATACAAGAGTGCAGACATTCTGCAAAATTATATTCCCTCAGATGGTAAAAAGAGTTATGCCGCCTGTAACAAATGAAGTGATAACACTTGTAAAGGACACTTCACTTGCGTTTGCTCTGGCATATACAGAGATGTTCACCATGGCAAAGCAGATTGCGGCAGCAGATGCAAGTATCATGCCTATATTTGTAGCAGGAATTTTCTACTATGTGTTTAACTTCATCGTAGCATGGGTAATGGAGCGAGTAGAAAAGAAATTGTCGTATTATCAGTATTAATGTTTATGAAAACGATGCTAATGGGTTAGCGGAATGGAGAATGTGAATGAAATTACTTGAGATGAAGCATGTGAAGAAAAGCTTTGGAGATTTACAGGTGCTTAAGGATATCAATATGGAGATAGAAGAAGGCGAGGTTGTTGCGATAATAGGTTCTTCCGGTTCCGGAAAGTCTACATTGCTTCGATGTGCCACATTGTTAGAGAAAATGGATGAGGGAACGCTGGCATATTGCGGGCAGTCTGCGACGGTTCAGACAAAGGGTGCAACGCAATATGTTTCAAAACAGGAGCTGCATTATCTGAAGAATAATTTTGGACTTGTTTTCCAGAATTTTAATCTTTTTCCTCATTACTCTGTTATCAAGAATGTTACGGATGCACCGATTCATGTGCAAAAGAGAGCGACAGAGGAAGTATTTGCAGAGGCAAGGGCGCTTCTTAAGAAGGTGGGACTTGAAGACAGGGAGAATTATTATCCTTGTCAGTTGTCAGGCGGACAGCAGCAGCGTGTTGCAATAGCCAGAGCTCTTGCCATGAGGCCGAAGATGGTATTTTTCGATGAGCCTACGTCGGCACTTGACCCGGAGATTACAGCAGAGGTTTTAAAGGTATTAAAGAGTCTTGCTGAGGAAAAGATGACGATGATTATAGTAACCCACGAGATTGATTTTGCAAGAAAGGTAGCTGACAGGGTTATCTTTATGGATGGCGGCGTTATTGTGGAGGAGGGGGCACCGGAGCAGGTTATTGATAATCCGAAAAATGCGAGAACAAGAGAATTTTTACAGAAAATGGCATAATAGTTATATAAAGGTATAAAAGAAAACGTACGTTGGCGGAATAGATAATATATTTTTAAAGTAACTAAAAAACACTTGACGAAACAGATAGCACACTATATAATTCCTATTAATACGATAGGAAAATGGTAGAAAGAGTGGTGCGAATGAAACAGATTTTATGCTTTGGAGATTCAAATACATATGGTCTAGTTCCGGGAACGGGAGGACGCTATGAATGGGGAATCCGTTGGACCAGTATTGTCGATGAAAGGATGCATAAATGGGGGTATCGAGTGGCAGAAGAGGGCTTGTGCGGAAGAACTACCGTTTTTGATGATATCTGTCGCAAAGGACGAAGAGGAACCGAATTGCTCCCTGTTTTATTAGAGGTACATAATCCGATTGACATCATTGTGTTGATGCTGGGAACAAACGATTGTAAAGCAGCCTATCATGCGACAGCTGAACGGATTGGAGAAGGAATCGAAGCACTGCTTGAGCAGATTGATACATTTAATCCGGAGATTCAGGTGTTGCTTGTATCTCCGATTGCACTAGGCAGCCGGGTGTGGGAGGAGGCATATGATGTGGAGTTTAATCAACATTCTGTCGATGTATCCAAGGAGCTTCCGAAGGTATATGCATTGATTGCCCAAAAAAGAGGGATTGAATTTGTGGCAGCTTCTGATTATGCAGAACCAAGCAGTACGGATCAAGAACATATGGATATGCGGGGACACAGACAATTTGCAGAGGCTATTTTAAATAAACTGGAGAGCATGATTATACACAAGGCTATGATAGATGGAGGGCAGCAGCCGTATTATCGGGAAAATGTCTCCTAAATATATTTTAGTAGAAAAATTTGTTACAATCGCCATATGCGATAACGGACAGGAGATAAAATATGACATTAGCTCAATTAAGATATGTAATTACAGTAGCAGGTGCGGGTTCCATGAGTGAAGCCGCACGTATTTTATTTATATCCCAGCCAAGTCTTTCTTCTGCAATCAGAGAATTGGAGGAGGAGATTGGACTTGAGTTATTTCGCAGAACAAATCGGGGAATCTCTTTAACGCCTGAGGGAGAGGAATTTATTGGTTATGCGAGACAGGTTGTGGAGCAGTATGCACTGATAGAAGCCAAATATGTTGATAAAGAGAGGATAAAGAAAAAATTTGGTGTATCGATGCAGCACTATTCTTTCGCAGTCAATGCATTTGTGGAGATGGTAAAGCAGTTTGGCATGGATGAATATGAATTTTCTGTAAATGAAACCAGAACGTATGATGTGATTGAGGATGTTTGCAATTTTAAAAGTGAAATTGGAATTCTTTATATCAATGATTTCAATCGGAAGGTGTTGGAGAAATTATTTCATGAACGGAATCTGGAGTTCCGTGAGATATTGAATTGCAGCATATATGTTTATATGTGGAAAGGACATCCCCTGGCTGGACAGAAGGAGCTTACACTGGAAGCACTGGCGGAATATCCATGTCTGGCATTTGATCAGGGAACAAACAATTCTTTTTATTTTGCAGAGGAAGTGCTGAGTACCTATCATTACAAACAATTAATACGGGCAAATGACCGTGCTACGCTATTGAACCTGATGGTAGGATTAAATGGTTATACCTTGTGTTCAGGGATTATCTGTGAGGATTTGAACGGTTCCGATTATTGTGCCGTAAAATTAAAGTCAGATGAAATGATGACAATTGGATATATTAAAAGGAAGGGTGTCGCTATCAGTCCTTTAGGAAAGAAATATCTGGAGGAGATTGCCAAGTATAAGGACAGAGCCCTGTCATAGAATAATACCTTTAATTATGTGAGAATTCTGATTTTGCTTGACATTTTTGCCGGAAACTAGCAGTATATAGGTATACATATCGGATTAGTATGATAAATAATACATTTTGGAGGAATGATGGAATGAAGATTTCTACAAGAGGCAGATATGCAATCAGAGTTATGCTGGATTTAGCAGAGAATAATACAGGTGAATATATTCCTTTGACGGATATTGCAAAGAGACAGAATATTTCGGAAAAATATTTAGAGGCAATCGTATCTTCTCTGGTAAAGGGGGGATTTCTGATAGCGCTTCGGGGAAAAAGAGGCGGTTATAAGCTCACCAGAAGTCCGAAGGAGTATACAATGAGAGAAATTCTTAAGATAACGGAAGGTGCATTTGCGCCTGTAGCATGTTTGGAGACCATGCCCAACAGCTGTGAACGGGCGGCAGAATGTAAAACACTGAAAATGTGGGAGGGACTTCAGAAGCTTGTCAACGACTATTTTGAAAATATTACCCTTCAGGATTTGTTAAATGATACAGCCGGTGCAGATAACTATAGCATATAAAGTGATTTATATGTAATCAGACCAATATAAAGAACCAGGAAACGCAGGAGAGGATGCATGTTTTGTATTAGTGTAAGCTTTAAAAAAACACCATTAGAAATCAGACAGCAGTTTGCTTTTTCAGAAGAAGAGCAAATTGCTTTTCTGTATTATCTGATACAGAAACAGATAATTACCGGCGGGGTTATTGTTTCTACCTGTAACAGGAGTGAAATATATTTTACAGGAAATCCGTCTCAGATTGAAAGCTTAGAAAATGAAATTTCAAATTATAAACAAATTTCAAGGGAGCAGATTAAAAAATATTGTTTATATTATCAGGGGCAGAAAGCGGTAAGCCATCTGTATAAGGTTACCTGTGGTTTTGATTCCATGGTATTAGGCGAGGATGAAATTCTACGTCAGGTAAAGGAAGCATATCTGGCAGCAGATATGAAGGGCTATACGAATAGTGAGTTGAATATTCTTTTTCAGGGCGCCTTTAATTGTGCGAAATTATCGAAATCGGAAACCAGATTATCAAATATACCGGTGTCGATTGGGACATTAACAGCAAATACGGTAGAAGAATATTTGAAGCTGTATGCGACAGAAGATGCAGCGGTGCTTGTGATTGGTGCCACAGGAAAAATCGGCTCTATTGTGGCAAAAGATTTAATTGCTAAAGGTATTCCTGTCATTGGTACAAGCCGTAGGAAAAGGCATGGTGAAGAGGTGTTTTGGCAGCGTGATAATCAAATAAAATGGCTGGATTTTGACAGGCGGTATGAGGCGGTACAGAAGGCTGCGGCGATTGTCAGTGCTACGGCAAGTCCACATTATACATTGACAAAAGAGGAATTTTTAAATTATTCAGAAAACAGAAATTATCTGCTGATTGATTTGGCTGTTCCGTATGATTTAGATAAGGAATTAGAAGATATAGAAGGAATCTCTTTGCTGGATATGGATTATTTTCAAACTCTTTCTAAAGAAAACAGTAATATCAAGCTTGGAGAAATGGAAAAGGCAAGGCATATTCTTGATGTGTGTGTGGATGAAGTATTAAAGAAGCTGTATATACGGGAGTTTCAAGAAAAAATGTCTGCCCTGTATGAGGAACAATGGTTCCAGAAAATGACGTTTTATTTGAGAGATGTGCTGGACAGTGAACAATTACTGGCGGTACTTGATAAGATATATCAGCGGGAAACGGATTTAGACGGTGCAGGACAAGACACATCGGTAAGAGATTGACGAGGTAAAGCGAAATGGCATATTTCCCATTTATGGTGGATATAGAGAATAAAAATTGTCTTGTTGTAGGTGGCGGAAGGATTGCGCTGCACAAGATAAAAATACTGCTGGGCTTTGGCGTGCATATACATGTGGTTGCAGAAGAGATTTGTCAGGAGCTTAAAACACTGCAGCAGAGTAACGACAGTCTCGAAATTGTAAGGAGACAGTTTCAGGACGGAGATATTACGGGCATGGATTTTGTTGTAGCGGCAACGGATGATGAAACTATAAATTATCATATTTCTGATTTGTGCAGACAAAACAGAATCCCAATCAATGCTGTTGATATGAAAGATGCCTGTTCTTTTATCTTTCCTGCAATCATACAGGAAAAGGATTTGTTGATTGCCATCTCCTCAGGCGGGCAAAGCCCCGCAGCGTCAGCCTATGTAAAACACCGGATACAGCGTCAGCTTCCTGATTATTATGGAGAGATGATTGATGTGCTGGGTGAATATCGGGAGTTTGTTTTGGCGCATGTAGATACGGCGGAAAAAAGAAAGAAGGTTTTTCAGAGGCTGCTTGAATACGGCGATGCACATAACGGCGAGATACCTGAGGAAACGGTATATAAAACAGTGGATGAGATTGGAAAGAAATAACATGGATTGGGAGTGAAATATGGATAAGGATAGAACCATTCGGATAGGCACACGCGGCAGCCGGCTTGCACTTGCGCAGACGAATCAGGTAATAACCTGTTTACGGGAGAAGTACCCCGAATTGAAGATGGAAAAAGTAATACTGCGTACGAAGGGCGATAAGATTTTAGATAAACCATTGATAGATTTTGGCGGTAAGGGTGCATTTATAACAGAGTTTGAGGATGCCTTACTGAAGGGGACGATTGACCTTGCAGTACACAGCTCTAAGGATATGCCGATGGAGCTGGCGGATGGACTGCTCATTGCCGGTGTACTGCCGAGGGCAGATGCAAGGGATGTACTGGTAATAAGAAAATCAGCCGATAAAGCCTTTGATGTTGATAGAGGCTTTTTACAGTCCGACAGTATGGTAATCGGAACAGGAAGCCTGCGCAGGCAGTTTCAGCTTCAGAAACGATATCCGAATGTGAGGTGTATTTCCATACGGGGCAATGTACCGACAAGATTGCAGAAGGTACGGGACGGTGAATGTGATGGTGTGGTTTTGGCTGCGGCAGGGTTGGAACGGTTAGGACTGCTGGAAGAACCGGATTTTGACTATTATTATTTTTCTTATGATGAAATGGTACCTGCGGGCGGTCAGGGCATCATAGCGGTGGAGGGCAGAGTGGATGATGCAATAGGTGAGATGGTTCACAGTATTTCTGATAGAAATGCCGCATTGGAGCTGGAGACAGAGAGAGCGGTTTTAAAGCTGCTTGATGCAGGCTGCCATGAGGCCATTGGTGTGTTTTCAAAAGTAAGAAATGAACAGATAGAAATTCGAGTACTTTGGGAGAAGGCAGGAAATATCTGTCAGAAGCAGGGAAATACGGAGCTTTCTAATCGGCTGATATTTGCGAAGCAGCTGGCAGATGAAATCAAACAGGCTGGAGATTAGTAAGAAAAAGCTTGAATGAAGAGGTAGGACAGAATGAGCAAGGTGTATCTGGTAGGAGCAGGACCGGGAGATACCGGTTTGATTACCATGAAGGGATTAGAAAAATTAAAAGTATGTGATGCCGTAGTATATGACAGACTGGCAACGGAAGAACTGCTGGATTTTGTGAAAACGGACTGTAAAAAAATCTATGTGGGAAAAGAAGCCTCGAAACACTACAAAAAGCAGGAGGAAATCAATGCTATTTTAGTAGATTGTGCAAGGAATTATGATTTAGTGGTACGTCTGAAGGGGGGAGACCCTTTTGTATTTGGCAGAGGTGGGGAAGAGATAGAGGCGCTTACAAAAGAAGGAATTTCATATGAGGTAATTCCGGGAGTGACCTCCGCTGTAGCAGTTCCGGAATCTGCCGGAATCCCTGTTACCCATCGGGGCGTAAGCCGAAGCTTTCATGTGATTACAGGACATACAGAAGCTTCTGCAGGAAGCCCTGAATATGATTATGAAACATTGGCGAAGCTTTCGGGAACATTGATTTTTCTGATGGGACTTTCCAATATTTCGGAGATAGCAGATCATTTGATTCAGGCAGGCAAGGATGCGGCAACTCCCACAGCAGTCATTTCCAACGGAACGCTGGAGATTCAAAAGGTTGTGCGGGGAACGCTTGACAATATTGCAGAGAAGGTCATGGAAAGCAAACTGACCTCACCGGCCGTCATTGTAATCGGTAAGACGGCAGAACTTGAATATTTGTATCATCCGTTAAAATCTGTTTGTCCACAGGAGTCAGCTTATTATAAACGTGTTGGTATTACCGCAACGGATTTGCTTTGGAAGAAATTAAAAAAGGGATTTAAGCGGATTGGAATGCAGCCTGTTTCTCTGTGTAATATGAGGGTGGTTCCGACGGAGCAGATGAAAGAATTGCAGCAAACACTGCATCGGTTAGACCTGTATCAGTGGGTTTTGTTTACAAGCCAAAATGCGGTACATTTGTTTTTTGAGAAATTGAAGCAGGAAAAGATAGATATTCGTATACTTGGTGTATTAAAGTTTGCAGTTCTTGGCAGTGGAACGGCAGAGAAGCTGAAGGAGTATGGAATAAAAGCAGATTTTATTCCTTCAAGCTATATGGTGTCTGTGCTGGCGGAAGAATTTGCAGGCGTGGTAAAACCGAATGAACAGGTATTGATACCAAGGGCGGCACAGGGAAGTTCTGAATTGATATCGGTTCTGGAGAAATATCAGATTTCTTATCAGGATATACCGATATATGATGTAGAAGGACGGATGACAAGAAATATCAGTTATTTAGAGGACATGGATTATCTGGTATTTGTCAGTGCTTCCGGAGTAACCGCATTTTTTGAGGAGCTGCGGAAGGAAAAGCGAATGATTCCACAAAATGTAAAGCTGGCATGTATCGGGAATATCACCAGAGAGCGATTGCTTCAGGAGTATGGCGATGCAGATGTGGTGGCAGCGGTTAATGATGTCAATGGACTGCTTGAAGCAATGAAAACAGACTGGAGAAAATGAGGTGACATTATGATACGGATGAGAAGATTACGTGTTAATGAGGCAATGAGAAGATTGGTGCGGGAAAACGATATCAGTAAAAATGATTTAGTTTATCCTGTCTTTATCATTGAAGGAAAAAATATCAAAAATCCTGTAGATTCAATGCCGGGAATTTTTCAATGGTCTATTGACCGGTTTGACGAGGAACTGGATAGGATTGTGAAATCGGGTATTCAGGCAATTTTAATTTTTGGAATACCGGGACATAAGGATGAGAAGGGCAGTGAAGCATATAATGACGAGGGAATTACCCAGCGGGCGATTCATTATATTAAGGAAAAAGCACCGGGGCTGTTAGTCATTGCAGATGTGTGTCTCTGTGAGTATACCTCTCACGGTCACTGTGGTCTGGTTTGCGGCCATGAGATTTTAAATGATGAAACATTAGTTTTGCTGGCTAAGATGTCGGTAAGCCTTGCAAAGGCCGGAGCTGACATTATTGCACCGTCTGATATGATGGATGGAAGAGTGGAATATATCAGAAATGCATTAGATGAAAATGGCTTTATCAATACTTTGATTATGGCATATAGTGCAAAATTTGCTTCCGCATACTATTCTCCGTTTCGGGATGCGGCACATTCCGCACCATCCTTTGGAGACAGGAGAACCTATCAGATGGATTCTGCCAATGGGAAAGAGGCTGTAAGGGAATGTGAGAATGATATTTCAGAGGGTGCAGACATTATTATGGTAAAGCCGGCACTGGCATATCTGGATGTTGTAAAGGATGTCTCTTATCACACCGACTATCCGATTGCAGTTTATAATGTCAGCGGTGAATATTCCATGGTAAAGGCAGCAGCAGCAAATGGCTGGATTGATGAAAAACGGATTGTTATGGAAAATATGATTGCCATGAAAAGGGCAGGAGCCAAGATTATTATTACCTATCATGCACTGGATGTGGCAGAATGGCTTGAAGAATAAGCATTGATCTGTTTAATGACTGTTTATTTTAAGGGATAAATAATAGGAAAAGAGGATATACATGAATTCAAAATCAGATTTGTTATTTGAGAAGTCCAAGAAAATGATGCCGGGAGGCGTAAACAGCCCGGTACGGGCATTTCAGGCAGTACATCGGAATCCGTTGTTTATTGATTATGCAAAGGGGTCAAAAATCATAGATGTGGACGGAAATGAATATATAGATTATGTGTGTTCATGGGGACCGGGAATTCTGGGTCATGCAGATGACAGAGTTATAGCCGCAGTAAAAAAAGCATGTGAAAAGGGACTGACCTTTGGGGCACCGACCGAAAAGGAATATATTCTGGCGGAGCTGGTGCAGCAGATGATGCCCTCTATGGAGATGCTGCGGTTGGTGAATTCGGGAACAGAGGCGGTTATGAGTGCGATTCGTGCAGCCAGAGGATTTACAGGAAGGGATAAGATTATTAAATTCCGTGGCTGCTATCATGGACATTCCGACGGATTGCTGGTGAAGGCAGGCTCCGGGGCATTGACACAGTCCGTACCGGATAGTCTTGGAATCCCTGCGGATTATACAAAAAACACATTGATTGCCGAATATAATGATATTGCTTCAGTAGAAGAACTATTTGCAGAATGTGGAAATGAGATAGCGGCAATTATTGTAGAGCCGGTGGCTGCCAATATGGGCCTTGTTTTGCCAAAGGAAAATTTCTTACAGGATTTACGGAGAATTGCGGACCGATATCATTCACTGTTGATTTTTGATGAGGTTATTACAGGCTTTCGGCTGTCCTTAGGTGGTGCACAGGAATACTTTGGTGTAAAGCCGGACCTTACGACGCTTGGCAAAATTATAGGTGGAGGTATGCCGATGGCAGCTTATGGCGGCAGAAGAGACATTATGGAGGTGGTTGCTCCTGTTGGAGGTGTATATCAGGCAGGGACACTATCAGGGAATCCGATTGCAACTACGGCAGGCATAGAAACCCTGCGGATTTTAATCAAAGAAGCAAAGGGCGGACTTTATGAGAAAATTGCAGAAAGTGCCAAAACCCTTGCAGCCACGGTAAGAGAAAGCTTTGGTAATGCTGTATGTGTGAATCAGATTGGTTCACTGATGAGCGTATTTTTTACGGAGCAGAAGGTAACGGATTATGAAACAGCCACTGGTTCAGACACAGAAGCATATGCCAGATACTTTAATTATATGCTTGACAGAAATATTTATCTTGCTCCTTCTCAGTATGAAGCAATGTTTCTATCTTGTGCACATTCAGAGGCGGATATAAATAAAACCTGTGAGGTGATCCGGGAGTATACAATATCCTGAACGGTATCAACTAAAATGTAATATATCATTTCAGCAAACAGCCTTTAACGAGTTTACTTGTAAAGGCTGTTTCTTATGTTAGCTGTAAATATTCGTTAATGGAGCGAATTATGAGTATCTGAATAATATAATTAAATGAAACAGTTTACTGATAACGATTTCAGATATTTGTATTGAAATAGAGGGCTGCCCACATCTATAATCTGCCTTATCAAATCAGAAGAAAGAAGAGGCGGAAACACAGAAAGGAAAGTGAGTATTATGAACTTGAACTGGGATGTAATGCAGGCGTATCTGCCACTTTATAAGGATGCCATGTTTCTTACTCTGAGAATTGGCTGGATAGGAATTGTATTGTCAATCATAATCGGACTTGTGGGTTCCCTGATTCTTCATTATAGGGTGCCTGTCTTAAGACAAATTTTCCGGATTTATTTGGAGTTGTTTCGGAATACACCGCTTTTAATTCAGTTATTTTTTATGTATTTTGCACTCCCCAAAATCGGAATTAAGATCACGGCTGATATGTGTGGCATACTTGGTCTGGCACTCCTCGGTGGAGCCTATATGGCGGAGACCTTCCGTAGCGGACTTGAATCCATTGATCAAATTCAATGGGAGAGCGCGATGAGTCTGGGAATGAATAAATGGAAGATTATAAGATATGTAATCTTGCCGCAGGCGGTATCATTGAGCATTCCGGGTTTTGTTGCCAATATTATATTTTTACTGAAGGAAACCAGTGTATTTAGTGCAATCAGTCTGATGGATTTGATGTTTACGGCTAAGGATTTGATTGGACTGTACTATAAGACCGCAGAGTGCCTGACACTACTGGTAGCGTTTTATCTGATTATTCTGCTTCCGGTTTCTGTTATTGGAAGCGTACTGGAAAGGAGATTGCGTTATGCGGGATTTGGGGATTGATGTACTTTTTAAAGGCACGAATTTTTCCAGACTTCTTATGGGATTATGGGTATCTGTAAAAATAAGCCTGATTTCTGTACTGATAAGTATTCCGCTTGGAATATTGTTTGGCAGCTTTATGACATGGAAGAATCCGGTCAGCAGGTGCATTTCCAGAATTATTTTAGAAATAGTAAGAATATTGCCGCAAATGGTTCTTTTATTTATTGTTTTTTTTGGCACCACAAGAATATTCGGATGGAATCTTTCGGCAGAGCTTGCATCCGTTTTTGTTTTTACCTTTTGGGGGACGGTGGAGATGGGAGATTTGGTTAGAGGTGCGTTAATCAGTATCCCAAAGCATCAGTATGAGAGCAGTGCAGCATTGGGAATGAACAAGGCACAGACTTATTTTTATATTATCATTCCTCAGACACTGAGGCGGTTGATTCCGCTTTCGATTAATCTGATTACGAGAATGATAAAGACAACAAGTCTTGTTGTAATGATTGGTGTTGTGGAGGTTTTGAAGGTGGCACAGCAGATTATAGAAGCCAATAGGATGTCCTCACCGAATGCGGCATTTGGTATTTATGGAGTAGTCTTTATGCTATATTTTATCATTTGTTGGCCGGTTAGTCTTCTGGGCAGTTATTTGGAAAAGAAGTGGAGTAATTAATTATGGCAGAAACGGAAGTGTTATTAAAAATAGAGAATGTCAGAAAAGCTTATGGCGAAAACGTAGTTCTGGAAAACCTGAATCTGGAAATTCGTAAGGGTGAGGTCGTTGTCGTAATTGGTCCATCCGGCTGTGGAAAATCTACATTGCTTCGTTGTATCAATGCATTAGAGCCGATACAAAGTGGAGCTATTACATTAAATGGAAAGCCGGTTCGCAGTGATGCAAGAAATATAGCGGAAGTAAGGCAGCGGCTCGGAATGGTATTCCAGAATTATGAGTTGTTTCCGCATAAGACGGTTATTGACAATATTATGCTGGCGCCGCTTAAGGTGCAAAAAAGAAACAAGGAAGAGATACGGAAGGAAGCGGAGAAGCTTCTGGATCGTGTCGGACTTTTGGGAAAAAGGGATTGTTATCCTAGACAGCTGTCCGGTGGACAGAAGCAGAGAGTTGCAATCGTACGAGCGCTTGCCATGCATCCGGAGGTGATGCTTTTTGATGAGGTTACCGCAGCACTTGATCCGGAAATGGTACGTGAAGTATTAGATACCATGCTTGAACTGGCAAAGGCGGGAAATACCATGATGATTGTGACCCATGAAATGGCATTTGCAAAAGCGGTGGCAGACAAAATTATTTTTATGGATGAGGGAAAAATTGTGGAAGCGGGAACGCCCGAGGATTTCTTTTTGCATCCGAAGACAGAACGTGCCAGAAAATTTTTGAGCTCCTTTACATATGAGACGGTCAGGCACCATGAAAACTAAGAAATTGATATTGATTCGTATATTACAAGAAAATAATGGATGCGCAACATTATGAAATTGGAATATTACGATTAATATATAGCATCGGATTAAAACTCCGAATGCACAAAATAAGAGGCGTTATGCCAGAAAGAGGGAAAATATGAAGAAATTAAAATTCAAGAAGTTCGCCGCATTGCTTATATCGCTTGCCCTTATGGGTACGGCTCTTATAGGTTGTGGGGACAAAGAGGAAACAGGCGGTACGGGTGCAAACGGTGATGAATCGGGCAGTATTTATCGTACTGTAGATGAGATTAAGGAAAGCGGTACAATTAAGATTGGTGTATTTTCGGATAAGAGTCCGTTTGGATATGTAGATGAAAATGGCGAGTATCAGGGTTATGACGTATACTTTGCGGAGCGTATCGCTAAGGATTTAGGTGTTAAGATTGAGTATGTGTCAACAGAGGCGGCAAATAGAATTGAATATTTGCAGACCGGTAAAGTCGATATTATTCTTGCTAACTTTACCGTAACAGATGAGCGTAAGGAAGAGGTGGATTTCGCACTTCCATATATGAATGTTGCCCTTGGTGTGGTATCCCCTGATTCAAATGTAATTACAAGTCTGGAAGATATCGGTGCGGATGATGAAGTCATTGTCATTTCCGGTACAACGGCAGAAACCTATCTTGTTGAAAATTATCCTGATATCAAGCTTCAGAAGTATGATGCATACGCAGCAGCAAAGACCGCTCTTGAAAACGGAAACGGTGTAGCATGGGCAAATGACAATACAGAGGTCATTGCATTTGCACTTCAGAATTCCGGTTATACAGTTGGTATACCGTCACTTGGAAGCGCCGATACAATTGCACCTGCCGTATCAAAAGGAAACACTACATTGTTAGAGTGGCTGAATGAAGAAATTACCGCATTGGGAGAGGAAAATTTCTTCCATGCAGATTATGAAGCAACATTGCTGGATACTTATGGAAAAGAGTATGAGGATACGCTTGTTGTGGAGGGCGGCGTTCCTGCGGGACAGACCGATAATGATACAAATGATGCAGATGAGGAAACGACCGTTGAAATAAAGGGTACGGTTTCTGTTGCGGCATCCGCAACACCACATGCAGAAATTCTTGAGAAAGCCAAGCCACTTTTGGAAGAAAAGGGCTGGAAGTTGGAAATAACCGTGTTTGATGATTATGTTCAGCCAAATCTGGTCGTTGATAGTGGGGAAATTGACGCTAATTATTTCCAACACATTCCATATCTGGAGTCCTTTAATGAGGAGCAGGGAACCAATATTGTAAATGCCGGCGGCATTCACTATGAGCCATTTGGTATCTATCCAGGTCAAAAGACTTCCTTGGAGGACATTGCAGACGGAGACGTTATAGCAGTGCCAAATGATACAACAAATGAGGCAAGAGCTTTGCTTCTTCTGGAGGCAAACGGCATTATAACATTAAAAGAGAATGTCGGCCTTACGGCTACCAAGAATGATATTGTTGAGAATCCTTATAATGTTGAGATTCAGGAGCTTGAGGCAGCGCAGGTTGCCCGAGTAAAGGATGAGGTTGCATTCGTTGTATTAAATGGAAATTATGCATTAGAGGCAGGATTTTCTGTATCAAAGGATGCGATTGCGTATGAATCTTCGGATTCCGAGGCGGCAAAAACCTATGTGAACATTATCGGTGTAAAGGCAGGAAATGAAAACAATGAGGGCATACAGGCACTGGTTGAAGTTCTGAAATCAGATGAGATTAGGGATTTTATCAACGAGAATTATGATGGAGCAGTCATTCCTTTCGAGGGTGAATAAGCGAAATCAGATATTAAAATAGATTTCGGGCCAGAGAAATTTGGCTCGGAATCTTTCTATACAACAGGAGGTAAAAATGGAATCTATCATTCATGTGGAACACTTAAGTAAAAATTTTGAGGCAAAAAACGGTAAAGTGGAGGCTTTGAAGGATATCAGTTTTGATATTGAAAAGGGAGAAATCTTTGGAATTATTGGTTTGTCCGGTGCAGGAAAGAGCACTTTGGTACGATGCCTGAATTTACTTGAGAAACCGTCTGAAGGGATTGTGACGGTAAATGGAAATGATTTATTGGCACTTTCTGACAAGGAGCTTTTGAAGGCAAGAATGAATATAGGCATGATTTTCCAGCATTTTAATCTCCTGATGCAGCGTACGGCTTTGGACAATGTTTGTTTTTCCATGGAAATTGCCGGAGTAAAGAAAAAAACTGCAAGACTTAGGGCGGCACAGCTGCTGGAAACGGTGGGACTTGCAGACAAAAAGAATGCATATCCTGCTCAGCTTTCCGGTGGACAGCAGCAGAGGGTTGCCATTGCCAGAGTACTTGCCAATCAACCGGAGATTTTGTTATGCGATGAGGCTACCAGTGCCCTTGATCCTCAAACCACAAAATCAATTTTGAATCTGCTGAAAGAAATTAATAAGGAGTATGGAATTACCATTGTGGTAATTACACATTCAATGCAGGTCGTAAAAGAAATTTGTGACAGGGTTGTGGTATTGGAGCATGGAGAAATGGTGGAAACAGGAACGGTGAAATCGGTATTTGGCAATCCAAAAACAAAAGCGGCAAAAAGGCTGCTTCTGACAACACAGATAGAGGAGGATGCAGACAATGTGGGATAGTACAACCATCAATATGATTCTGGAAGGCATAAGGGATACATTGTATATGACATTAATATCGACTCTTTGTGGTTACATGATTGGTCTTCCTATAGGGATACTTCTTACCGTGACGAATAAAAACGGAATAAAGCCGAATCGGATTGTATACTTTATTATCGACTTTATTGTAAATATCCTTCGCAGTGTGCCGTTTTTAATTTTGCTGATTTTGGTGATTCCGTTGACGAGGGCGATTGTCGGTAAGAGTTATGGCTCTACGGCAACCATTGTTCCACTTACGCTGGCAGCAGCACCGTTTATAGCGAGAATTGTGGAATCTTCATTAAAGGAAGTGGATAATGGCGTGGTGGAGGCTGCACAGAGTATGGGAGCTGGGGTCCGGACAATTGTATTTAAGGTGCTGATTCCGGAGGCAAAAACTTCCATGATTGTCAATCTTACAATTGCCTTGGGAACGATAATGGGTTATTCGGCTATGGCAGGTGTCTGCGGTGGTGGCGGACTGGGCGACATAGCAATACGATATGGATATTATCGTTATCAGCTGGATATTATGATCGTAACGGTAATTATTCTGATTGTTCTGGTACAGATTATGCAGGGGCTGGGCATGATGATTTCCAGGATAACGGATAAGAGGCGCATTTAATAGAGTGAGCAAGTCCGATTATGTACTTATATAAAAATATACTTGACAAAGTAATTAGGTAACTATATAATACAAACTGTATAATACCTACTTAACAAATAGGAAAAAGGGAGAAAATATAAAATTATAATATTAGGAGGACTGAAATATGAGTCAGATTAAAGAAAGTGCTTTAGATTTAATCGGCAAAACACCGATATTAAAGCTGAGCCGTTATGCGCAGAAGCGTGGCGTAGAAGGTGCAACTATTTTGGGGAAACTTGAATATTTGAATCCGGCAGGCTCCGTAAAAGACCGAATCGCTTTGGCGATGATTGAAGATGCTGAAAAGAAAGGTTTATTAAAGCCGGGTGCAACAATTATAGAGCCTACATCCGGTAATACCGGAATTGGTCTTGCGGCAGTTGCTGCTGCAAAGGGCTATAAGGCAATACTTACTTTACCGGATACCATGAGCATTGAACGTCGTAATTTATTAAAGGCTTATGGCGCAGAGCTGGTTTTAACAGAAGGAGCAAAGGGGATGAAGGGTGCAATTACAAAGGCGGAGGAGCTGAAGGCATCAATACCTGGCTCCATCATTCTTGGTCAGTTCGTAAATCCTGCAAATCCGGAGGTACATAAGGCTACCACCGGTCCTGAAATCTGGGAGCAGACAGACGGTAAGGTTGATATTTTTGTAGCCGGTGTGGGAACCGGTGGAACTGTAACCGGCGTAGGCGAGTATTTGAAGTCTCAGAATACGGATATTAAAATCGTTGCGGTAGAACCGGCAACCAGTCCGGTATTATCCAAGGGAACGCCGGGCCCTCATAAGATTCAGGGCATCGGTGCAGGCTTTGTTCCGGATGTATTGAATACGAAGATATATGATGAGGTCATTGCCATTGAAAATGAGGAAGCGTTTGAGGAAGGAAGAGCCTTTGCTGTCAGCGAGGGTATTCTGGTTGGAATTTCTTCAGGCGCTGCGTTGAAGGCGGCTTCTATTCTGGCATCCAGACCTGAAAATCAGGGGAAGACCATTGTGGCATTATTGCCTGATTCAGGCGACAGATATTTGTCAACCGCATTATTTAACAACTAGAAAACATGATTATAAATATTTCTATCGAAGTTCTCAGAATATGGTTTCATTGAAAACCATATTCTGAGAACTTTTTTTGTAAAGCACCTATAACCTATTGACAAACTAGGTAAATAGGGTTATTATATGCAAAAGAAAAACATACTTGTTTGGTATGTAATTAAGGAAGGGCAAGAAAATGGCAAATATAGCAGAGCATTTGACAGACCTTATTGGCAATACGCCTTTATTGGAATTGACAAATTATGAGAATCAATTAGGAATTGAGGCGAAGCTGATTGCAAAGCTGGAATATTTTAATCCACTTGGAAGTGTGAAGGACCGCGTTGCCAATGCAATGATTGAAAGAGGAATTCAGGAAGGAACAATCAATCACGAAACAATTTTAATTGAACCAACCAGCGGCAATACGGGAATCGGTCTGGCATTTGCCGCAGCAAGCAGAGGTCTTCATCTGATACTGACCATGCCGGAGACGATGAGTCTGGAGCGAAGAAAAATTGTGCAGGCACTTGGTGCAGAAATAATACTGACTCCGGGATATGAGGGGATGAAGGGAGCCATCTCAAAGGCGCAGGAGTTGAAGGAGCATTATGGAAATGCGATCATTCTACAGCAGTTTGAAAATCAGGCAAATCCTGATATACATAGAAATACAACGGCAATGGAAATATGGAAGGACACCGATGGCAAGATAGATATATTTGTGTCTGCGGTCGGAACCGGTGGAACGATAACCGGTACGGGCAGTAAACTGAAGGAAATGAATCCTGATATCAAAATCGTGGCGGTGGAACCGGCGGCTTCACCGGTTTTATCAGGAGGAAAACCGGGACCGCATGCAATTCAGGGAATTGGTGCAGGGTTTATACCCGAAATAATGGATTTGGATATTGTGGATGAGATTATTACGGTAGCCAATCAGGATGCATTTGACAGGTCCAGAGCCGTTGCCAAATCTGACGGACTTTTGATTGGAATTTCATCCGGTGCTGCTATTGATGCAGCGGTTCGGCTGGCGAAACGTCCTGAGAATAAGGGAAAAAATATTGTTATACTGCTGGCGGATGGTGGAGAACGATATTTGTCCACTTCTTTATATAAATAGTATACGGATATGATGAATCATGAATTTATAAAATAGATTGGAGTAGAGAGATGACAGATTGTGGATTTAACACAACCTTGCTGCATGGAGTGGATGATAAAAATCCATATGGAGCTACGCAGGTTCCGATATATCAGAGCAGCGCATTCAGACATGGATGTGCGGAGGATTTGGAGAAAATCTTTACAAATAAAAAAATGGGGTTTTCTTATACCAGAATTAATAATCCTACAGTAGAGGCCTTTGAGAAAAGAATTACCAAATTAGAAGGAGGTCTTGACAGTGTGGCATGTGCTTCCGGTATGGCAGCTTTGTTTAATGCATTGGTAAATATTCTGCAGGCAGGTGATGAAGTGGTTGCTGCCGCAGGATTGTATGGAGGAACCGTGGAGCTTTTTGAGGATTTGGCAGCTTTCGGAATTACAACAAGGTATGTAACCGAGAATACACTGGCTGCCTATGAAGAACTTATTACGGATAGAACGCGGGTTATTTTTGCAGAGACGATTGGAAATCCAAAACTGGATGTAACGGATATCAAAGCGGTGGCAGATATGGCTCATGCCCATGGATTGCCGTTTGTTGTAGATAATACAGTGGCGACACCGTATCTGATTCAGCCGATTTCACTTGGAGCAGATATAGTGGTAAATTCCTCTTCTAAATATATCAACGGAAACAGTGATGCCATTAGCGGAATCCTTACCGATAGTGGAAAGTTCCGATGGGATGAGAAGCGATATCCGGGAATGAAGCCATATAAAAAATTCGGACCGATGGGATACATAGCGAAGCTGCGGAATGGTCTGTTTCGGAATACAGGTGCCTGTCTTTCTCCGCAGAATGCATTTCTGAATAATCTGGGGCTTGAGACACTGGGGCTTAGAATGGAACGTCAATGTGACAATGCATTGAAGCTGGCGGGATTTCTGGATACACTGGATGCGGAAATCACAGTGAATTATCCCGGCCTTGCCGGCAACCCGTATCATAAGCTTGCCAGAGAGCAATTTCATGGGGGTTTTGGTGCCATCGTAACCATGCGGACAGGGAGTAAGGAAAGAGCATTTCGTATCATAAATGCATTAAAATTACCCTTTATATTATCAAATATTGGAGATACAAAAACGCTGGTAATTCATCCTGCATCAACCATCGCAGTACATCTGTCAAAGGAGGAACAGATATTATCCGGTGTTTATGATGATTTAATCAGGATTAGTGTGGGAATCGAAGATATAGAGGATTTGAAAAGAGACTTTAAAAATGCAATAGAAGGAGAGCGCTAATATGGCAGCAGTAGATTATGGAACATTAAAAAAAGGTGGATTTATGCGCCAGAAGCAGAAAGATAATTTTTCGCTGCGTCTTGCAGTCGTTGGTGGAACACTAACTGCCGCGAATTTGAAAAAAATTGCGGAGGTTGCAGAGAAATATGGTGACGGATATGTGCATCTTACTTCCAGACAGGGTGTGGAAATTCCATTTATCAAGTTAAAGGATATTGATGCGGTAAAGGATTCTCTGGCTGAAGGGGGATGTAAACCGGGTGTGTGTGGTCCTCGTGTCCGTACCGTTACAGCCTGTCAGGGCAGTCAGATTTGTCCGAGTGGAAATATTGATACGACAGATATTGCCGAGAAGCTAAATGAACGCTATTTCGGAAGAGAACTTCCTCATAAGTTTAAATTCGGTGTAACAGGATGTCAGAATAACTGTTTAAAGGCAGAGGAAAATGACGTTGGAATCAAAGGCGCTTTAGATATGAAATGGAAGCAGGAAGCCTGTATAGATTGTGGACTATGTGCAAAGGTTTGCCGTGAAGATGCGATTACGATTGCGGACGGTGTCGTTACCGTTGATTATGATAAATGTACATATTGTGGTCGTTGTGTAAAATCCTGTCCAACAGATGCATGGGATGCGGAACCGGCATATCTGGTATCTTTTGGAGGAACATTTGGCAATTCCATCAGTAAAGGGAAATATCCGTTGCCGCTGATTCAATCAGAGGAACAGTTATTCCGTGTAACAGATGCAGCAATTCAGTTTTTTGATGACAATGCCAATCCGAGTGAACGTTTTAAGTTCACCATCGACAGGATTGGAGAAGATAAATTATATAAAGTATTAAAGGAGGCATATGATGGCTGATTTCAATATTGACGAGACAGTAGATATTACGGATGTTGTTTGTCCTGTTACCTTTGTAAAAGCAAAGGTTGCTTTGGAAGAATTGGATGACGGACAGATTCTTGCAGTCAGAATGAATGACGGTGAGCCGGTTCAGAATGTTCCAAGAAGCATAAAGGAAGAAGGACATCAGATTTTGAAGCTGAATACAAATGATGATGGTACCTATACATTGATTGTAAAGAAAGTAGGGGATTAATTTATGGCTTTAAGAATCAGTGCAGCTAACTTTGAAGAAAAAGTCCTCAATTCAGATAAGCCGGTATTATTAGATTTTTACTCTGATACCTGTATTCCTTGTAAACGGATGGCAGGACCGCTGGGTGACATTGAGGATGCATATGAGAAGCAGATTTATGTGTATAAAGTAAATGTAAACTATGATACGGAGCTGGCGGAACAGTATAATGTGATGTCTGCACCTACGCTGGTATTTCTTGTAAACGGCGAGGAGAAGAACCGTCTTACTGGGGCGGCAGGGAAGGAACAGATTGTAGAAATGTTTGCAGGACATTTAGCTTAAGAATGTTGATTCCTATAGAAATAATGACTGGATATACTTAATCAATAGAAAGGAAGGAATAGAAAAATGACAATTACAGTAGCAGGAAATAAGAAGGAATATGAGGAAGGAATTACAGTAAAGGCATTGATTGAAAAGGAGCAGATTGAAAATGCCGAATATGTAACGGTAACAATCAATGATGACTTTCTTGACAGGGAAGCTTTTTCCGCCACAGTGCTGAAGGAAGGGGATGCTGTAGAATTCCTATATTTCATGGGAGGAGGAAGTAGATAATGGCTTTCACAAACGAACAGCTGGAGCGTTATTCCCGGCATATTATATTAAAAGAGGTTGGTGTCAAGGGACAGAAGAAGCTGCTGAATGCCAAGGTACTGATTATCGGTGCCGGCGGTTTAGGTGCACCGGCGGCGTTATATCTTGCGGCAGCAGGTGTCGGTACAATCGGTATTGTAGATGCTGATGAAGTGGATTTGAGCAATCTTCAAAGACAGGTCATCCATACAACGGATGATTTGGGGAAAGCAAAGGTAAAATCTGCGGCAGAGACAATGAAGGCAATTAATCCTGATGTAACGGTAAATACATATCGTATGTTTGTAGATTCTACCAATATTCTGGAGTTGATTCAGGAATACGATTTTGTGATTGACGGAACAGATAACTTTCCTGCAAAGTTCCTGATTAATGATGCGTGTGTTATGGCGAAGAAACCGTTTTCACATGCAGGTATCATTCGGTTTAAAGGCCAGCTTATGACATATGTACCAGAGCAGGGGCCATGCTACCGTTGTGTATTTAAGAATCCACCTCCAAAGGATGCGGTTCCGACCTGTAAGCAGGCCGGTGTGATTGGTGCCATGGGTGGTGTAATCGGAAGCCTTCAGGCAATGGAAGCGGTAAAATATATTATTGGTCAGGGAGATTTGCTGACCGGTAAGCTGCTTACATATGATGCACTGAAAATGGATTTCCATACGATTAAGCTTCCGAAAAACTGTAACTGTGCAGTTTGCGGAGAACATCCAACGATTACGAAACTGATTGATTATGAACAGGCAGAGTGTGATTTAAAGCATTAGACACAGCCACTGACAAGGATAGCTTGTGGGAACCTGTTCGTGTTACCTCAGCATTCCAGTGACATATATAGCGGAACAGTTACACTGAAATAGGAGCGTATTATGGGTATTGTACTAAAATTAAAGAAAAGTGATTATAAAAAAATATTAGCATATTGCAGGCAGGGGTTACCGAATGAGTCTTGTGGATTGCTTGCAGGAACAGTAGAGGGTGATGTAAAAACTGTTACCAAGGTGTATCTGTTGACAAATATAGATGCCAGTAATGAGCATTTTTCTATGGATCCCAAGGAACAGCTTAATGCACTGAAGGATGCAAGAGCCGAAGGCGTCAGTATTATTGGCAATTTCCATTCTCATCCGGAATCTCCTTCAAGACCTTCGGAGGAGGATAAGCGGTTGGCATATGATTCTACAATCGAATATTTGATTCTTTCGTTAATGGAGCAGGATAATCCGGTATTGAAGGCATTTGGAATAGATTCGGGAAAAAATGTTACAATACATGATATAGAATATGTGGGTGAATAAAATGAAAATATCAACAAAAGGAAGATATGCATTGATGCTGATGCTGGATTTGGCAGTTTATAATACAGGGGAGCCGGTCCGATTAAAGGATGTGGCAAAACGGCAGCAGATTTCAGAAAAATATTTAGAGCAGATAATATCCATTCTGAATAAAGCAGGTTTTGTAAAAAGCATTCGTGGTCCGCAAGGAGGCTATATGCTGAAGGAAGCACCGGAGCAATATACGGTTGGAATGATTTTACGACAGACAGAGGGGAGTCTTTCACCGGTGATATATGATGATTCCGACAGTATGGAGCGGGAGGCTGTAATATCCAGAATATGGAAACAACTGGAGACTGCTATTGACAATATTGTGGACAATATCACATTGAGAGATTTAGTGGAATGGCAGACAGAGATGGTAAATCAGTATGTGATATAGCATATTAAGTGGTTGGCTATAGAGAAAAGCTATAGCCGGCCATTTGTTTTTCCTAGTAGACAGCTAGGAAAGACTATGATATTATTTCCTTGTAATCAGATAGGAATTAATAAGAAATTAAAATATCAGACAGCAGGTAATACTTGCGGAAAGAGGTACAATTATGGCAAAGAAGGCCACAGTTAAACGAGGAGGAGCTGGCAGATCAGGGCATCAAGCCGAATACAATCAGACTTTCAAACGGAACGGAGAATATAGATGATATTATTGAGGATTTGGATGAGGCGTTTAAGGCAGTAGAATAATCAAAAATATGGCAAATCGGGGGTCTATGGTATTAGACCTCTTGTTTTACGCTATAGGAAAGCCTGCTTCTATGGGGCAGGAATCAACAATCGGTAAAAGGAGCTAAAAGAATGAGAGATGTTTTAATAATTGGAAGTGGTCCGGCAGGCTTATCGGCAGCGGTCTATGCGAAGCGGGCAAATCTGGATGTGCTGGTGGTTGAAAGAATGCTTTATGGAACCGGACAGATAGCGGAAAGTAATATGGTGGACAATTATTTGGGGTTTGCCGGGATTCCCGGATATGAGCTGGGGGTAAAGTTCAGGGAGCATGCGCTGAGTCTTGGCGTGGAATTCAAGGAGGCAGATGCTGAACGGTTTGAATGTGTGGATGACATATGGAGTGTTACCTTTAAAGATGGAGATACAGTTAAAGCAAAGTCGGTTATCTATGCTGCAGGTGCCATGCATCGTCATTTGAATATTAAGGGAGAAGCGGAATTTTCAAGTAAAGGTGTTTCCTATTGTGCAACCTGTGATGGTGCATTTTTCAGAAATAAGGTGACGGCTGTAATTGGCGGCGGCGATACGGCATTAGATGATGCACTGTATCTGTCGGATATCAGCAGTAAGGTATATCTGATTCATAGAAGAAACGAATTCAGAGGCTCTGCAAAGACAGTAGAACAGCTGAGAAAGAAGGAAAATGTGGAATTTGTGTTAGAGGCGAATCCGGCAGAGCTTCTCGGTGAGAAAAAGGTTACAGGGCTTTTATTGGAGGATGGAAGAAGTCTGGCAGTTGACGGTGTTTTCATCGCCGTCGGGATGAATCCGATTTCTGATGTGGTAAAAGAAATTGTAGAAGTGGACAGAAATGGATATATTGTGGCGGATGAAACAGGAAAAACTTCTGCTGAAGGCTTTTTTGTGGCGGGAGATGTCCGTACAAAGGCACTCAGACAGGTCGTAACTGCAGTGTCTGACGGAGCAAACGCGGCAACATCGGCGGAGTGGTATATCAAACGGAGCGAGACTTGAACAGGCAATAAAGGATCAGGATATTGGGAACAGGGCTGAAGGGCAGACGATCGGCTGATAAGGAGGCTGGGATGAATCTAAGACCTGAATTAAATAATGATTTAGTAAAACGGAATATCGATAAAGGGGAATTCGGCTTGGAGAAAGAGAGCCTTAGAATTAGTAGTGAGGGATTCCTTTCCCATACAAAACATCCATTTGAGGAACAGCGCAATATCACCAGGGATTTTTGTGAGAATCAGACGGAATTGATTACGGATGTCTTTGATAATGTACAGGATGTGTTGTCACATTTAGAGCAATTGCAAATACAGGTCGTCCAGACGTTACAGCATCTGGAAACGGGAAAGGAATTGCTGTGGCCCTTTTCTAACCCGCCTTATGTTAAAGGGGAAGCGGATATTCCGGTTGCACAGTTTGAAGGGAGCCAGAGGGAAAAGACAGAGTACCGGAATTATCTGGCAGAAAAATATGGGAAAAGAAAGATGCTGTTTTCCGGCATCCATCTGAATTATTCTTTTGCAGATCAGATGCTCCGGGAGGGCTATCAGGTTTTACTGTCAACAGAGGGAAAAGGATTGTCTCGGGAAGAGATTCCGACATATCAGTTGTACAAAAACAATCTGTATCTGCAACTGGCAAGGAAGGTGGTTCAATATAGCTGGCTGATCGTGTATCTGACAGCAGCCAGTCCGGTGATGGATAATTCCTTTTTGGAATGTTGTGCAGACAATGAGCATGAACCGTGGAGCGGGGATGTGCTGACAAAATATGCTTCCGTAAGATGCGGGGAGCTTGGTTACTGGAACGATTTTATCCCGGTACTTGATTACCGGAATCTGGAGACATATATTCAAAGTATTGAATCGTATGTACATAGCGGACAGCTGAGGTCTGTTTCGGAGTTATATTATCCGGTCCGTTTAAAGCCGAGGGGAGAGAATTCCCTGGAGCATTTGAGGGAAAATGGCATCAATCATATTGAACTCCGCATGTTGGATGTTAACCCGCTTTCGCCAATTGGATTGATGAAGGAGGATGTGGAATTTATTCATTATTTTCTGTTCTATCTGATTAATGAAGCGGATATCGAACTGACGGAGGAGGATCAGGTTAATGCAATTGAAAATGAAAAGCGTGCGGCACAGTTTGATGATTCCAATATATTCATCAAGGAATCAGATGGAAACCATAAGCAGATAAGGCAGGCGGCACTGGATATTCTGCAGGGAATGGAAGAATTTTATGTGGCACTGGGGGAAAGAGACGTATCGAAAGCCATCCAATATCAAAAGGATAAACTCTTGATTCCCGATAATCGTTATGCAGACCGGATTCGGAGGGAGTTTGGAACCGATTACGTGAAACGGGGAATTATTTTAGCGGATGAGTATGCAGCGGAATTGCTGGCTTTGTCTCGCTGTCTGCAGGAATAAAAAAGGGAGTAACGACATGTGTGAAATATTTGGTTTTTCTTCGGAAAAGGGATTTGTAATAAATGAATATTTAAAGAAGTTTTACAGCCACAGCGATTTGCATCCTCACGGCTGGGGGCTGGCCTGTCTGGAGGGGAATGAAGCATTGATAGAAAAGGAACCGTTACAGGCGACGAAGAGCAGATACTTAAAAGAGCGGTTGACGGCACCGATTGCAAACAGGAATGTAATGGCGCATATCCGTTATGCTACGATTGGTAATGTGGATTACCGGAATTGTCATCCCAATACCAGAAAGGATTCAAGAGGAAGACGATGGACGATGGTACATAATGGTACTATTTTTGACTATTGGCAGTTGGATAAATATTTTAAACTGCAGGAGGGAAGTACGGACAGTGAGAGGATTCTAATGTACATTGTGGATAAAGTGAATGAGAAAACAAGGGAATATAAAAGGGAATTAGAGGCAGAGGAGAGATTTTTGCTGCTGGATGAAATCATATCAGATATGGCAAAGGATAATAAGCTGAATCTGATTTTGTATGACGGAGAATATACCTTTGTACACACAAATTATAAGAATTCCCTGTACTATCTGGAAAAGGATGACGGTGTTTTGTTCTCTACCCAGCCGTTGAGTGATGAGGATTGGAAAAGGGTACCGTTTACTACATTGCTTGCCTACCGCAGCGGGGTACAGATTTTTACAGGAACAAATCATGGCAATGAGTATATAGACAATGAGGAGAATATGAAATTTTTGTATCAGACATTTTCAAATTTATAAGGTTTGTTTTTTAGGAAGAGGTCATTATGGTAGAAAAAAACTTAGTACGGGAAAAATTATATCAAAAATATATAGAGCCGACAAAGCAGCAAAGGCAGGAATATGTCGGAATAGAGGTGGAGCTTCCGATTATCAATCTGGATAAACAGGCGGTGGATTTTGAAAAGATACACAGGCTGACAGCCGGTTTTATGCAGCATTTTCAGTTTGAGGAAATGAGCCGGGATGATGAGGGAAATATAAATGCCGCCAGACATGAGGGGAATGGGGATATTTTATCCTATGACTGTTCGTATAATAACCTGGAGCTGTCATTGGGAAAGGAGAGAAGACTGCAGCCATTGTATCAGCGGTTTTGTGAATATTATTCCTATCTTCAGCAGGAACTGCAGCAATATCATTATACCTTGACAGGCATGGGCGTGAATCCGTTCCGGAATTATAATAAAAATGTTGCGATACCAAATGGCAGGTACCGGATGCTGCTTCATCATCTGAATTCCTATACGAAATATCAGGATCTTCCGATGTATTTCCATGAATATCCAAACTATGGGTTGTTTTCCAGTGCATCCCAGGTACAGCTGGATGTCAACTATGAGGAACTGCCAATGGCAATTCGTGCTTTTTCAAGGGTAGAACCGATTAAGGCACTGTTATTTAATAATTCGGTTTTATTGGGCGAGCATGAAGATCTTGCCTGCTGCAGGGATATGTTTTGGGAAAACAGTACCCATGGGATTAATCCTCATAATATTGGAATGTTTGACTGTGACATAGAAACTGTGGAGGAGCTGCAGGCATATATTGAGTCCACCAGTATATATTGTTTGGAAAGGGATGGCAAATATATTAATTTCCCGCCGGTTCCGGTAATGGAATATTTTGAGCGGGATACCATTGTGGGGGAATACTATGCAGATGGCGGTTATCATGAAATTTCCTTTGCACCGGCAATTGAAGATCTGGAGTATTTGCGCACATTTAAATTTGAAGATTTGACATTCCGGGGAACGATAGAGTTCCGCAGTGTATGTTGCCAGCCGGCTGCAGATGTCATGACGGTATCGGCATTCCATTTGGGATTGAAGAATCAGTTAAAGGAATTGGATGCGCTTTTACAGGAGGATTCTGTTTTGTATCACCATGGATTTTCACCAACAGAGCTTCGAAAACTGTTTGTCAAGCAGGAATTACCGGCTTTTGTGAATCGGGAAGAGGTTTATGATCTGGCGAAAAGAGTGGTAGATTTGGCAAAGAAGGGTTTACAGATGTATGGATATGGCGAGGAAATATTTTTAGAGCCGTTGTATGAACGGATTCGGCAGCAGATGAATCCGGCACAGAACATGCTGCTCCAATTAAGGAACAATAAAGATATAGAGGATGTCATTTTAGAATACAGTAAGCTAACTATATAGAAAAACAGAAATTTTGCCGGAAAGAGAATTTTTCTTGGATATCTTTGTTTTTAGCCAGGAGGGTACTATGTCGATTAAGAAAATTGCAGAAAAGGTGGGAGTGTCACCTGCCACAGTTTCCAGGGTATTGAATAATCCGAATTATCACTGCGCAATGCCCGGACTTAGGGATAAAATATGGAAAACGGCGATTGAACAGAATTATGTGCCGAATGAAGCAGCCCGTAATCTGAAGATGGGTGTAGCCGGTAAAACAGAAAAGACATACTATATTAATGTGTTGATGACCCGTATGGACGCTGCCCAGTCAGACCCGTTTTTTACGGAGCTTTTACATGTGATTGAGAGTGAGATACATAAGAATACATGCATCCTGTCTAAGGTGTGGTATATGTCATTGTTTTCCAATGAAAGAAAAAGCAGGACAGAGAATTTAGACCGGATTATTGGCGAAATGTATGAGGAAACAGAAGGAAAATGTGATGGCTTGATTATTATTGGGAAGTGTAGTAAAGAAGCACTTAAGAAGTTGAACTGTAAATATAAAAGTGTAGTATCAATCAACCGTAACTCTACAAATTACGAAGTGGATGAGGTATTGTGTGACGGTAAAAAAATTGCCTCAATGGCTGTTGAATATCTGATACATCTGGGACATAGAAATATTGGTTATGTAGGAAACTGTCATAATGAGACTCGTTATAATGGTTATGTAAATACGTTGACAAAACATGATATTGACTTAGTACCGGAATATATTGTTGAAACAAAACAGACCGAAGCGGAAGGATATGAAGTTATGAAGCATTTTCTTCAGTCAGATGATTGCCCTACAGGAATTTACTGTGCAAATGATATTACGGCGGTAGGCATGCTGAAATGTTTGAATAAATTTAAAAACCGGTATTATATGCCCTCTATTATTTCCAGTGATGATATTGAAGAAGCACAGTATACGAAGCCGATGCTGACAACTGTGCGGCTGCCCAAGGATGAAATGGGTAAGTTTGCGCTATATCTGCTGCTTGATCGTATAAAAGGTGGTCATAAAGGTGTTGTCCGAACCGAATTAGAGGGAAAACTGATGATTCGAAACAGCTGCACGACTGTGGCGGAAAGCAGTTGGAGTGATTATTATATTTAGCTGCATTTTAGAATCTGTGGGCGCTTTACTGAATATGGCGATGGAGAGGACTGGTATAGTGGAAAGAAATCTTGATTTTGATACAATAGTTGACAGACGCAATACAAATTGTCTGAAATATGATTTTGCAAAAAGATTGGGAATGCCTGAAGATGTACTGCCATTGTGGATAGCAGATATGGATTTTAAAACTTCTTCATATATACAGGATGCATTGAAGCAAAGGGTTGAGCATGGAATATTTGGATACAGTGAGGTACAGGAGGCATATTTTGAGGCTTTGAGAGGCTGGATGAAGAAGCGGTATGACTGGGAGATATCCAGAAGCTGGCTGGTAAAGGTACCGGGTGTTGTATTTGCTCTGGGAATGGCAGTAAAGGCCTTTACAGGTCAGGGAGACAAGGTTCTGATTCAGCCCCCCGTTTATTATCCATTTCGTGAAATTATTGAAGATAATGGACGGGAAGTGGTCAGCAATACCTTAATCTATGGAGCTGATAACAGATATCATATAGACTTTGATGATTTTGAGCAGAAAATAATACAAGAAAAAATCAAATTATTCTTTCTCTGTAATCCCCATAATCCGGTGGGGCGTGTATGGACACAGGAGGAATTGACCCGTATGGGAGATATCTGTTATAAACATCATGTGCCTGTGGTAAGTGATGAAATCCATGCGGATTTTGTATTTAGGGGAAAGCATCAGGTGTTTGCCAAGCTGAAAAAGCAGTATGAGGAAATAACCATAACCTGTACTTCCCCAAGTAAGACCTTTAATCTGGCAGGCTTGCAGATTTCCAATATATTGATTGCAAATCCGCAGATGAAGAGGGCGTTTCGCAAGCAGATAGCTGAAACCGGATACAGCCAGTTGAGTATTATGGGGCTGGCGGCCTGTGAAGCTGCTTACCGGAACGGTGAGGAATGGTATGAAGCTATGTATCGGTATGTGCAGGAAAATATTGATTTTACAAAAGCGTATGTGGAGAAAAATCTTACCGGAGTAACGATGGTTGCCCATGAAGGGACCTATCTGGTCTGGCTGGATTTTGGAGGAACAGGGCTCAATATGGAACAGATAGAGCATCTGATTATCCATGAGGCAAAGCTTTGGCTGGATAGCGGAAAAATCTTCGGAGACAGCGGACAGGGCTTTCAGAGAATCAATGTGGCATGTCCGAGAAGGGTATTGGAGGAAGCCCTATCCAGAATCAAAGCTGCACTGGACAGGAGAAATTAAACAGGTTTTGATAGGATGGAGTGATAGAATATGGAAATTACGGTGCAGGATTTATATTTGTTAGATAAAGACCAGTATCAGCTTATCGATGTCAGAAGTGAGATGGAAATTGCTCATGGTGCAATTCCGGGGGCTGTTTCAGCAGCTGCCGAAAATATAGAAGATAATACGGAGATTGATTTTTCAAAAAAATTAATTATATGCTGCAGCAGAGGGAAAGTCAGTCAGGAAATTGCGCAGAGGCTTACAAATCAGGGATATGATGCTGTCAGTCTTTCCGGAGGCTACATGGCATGGCTGGTTGATAGTATGCAGAGGGAAGCGAAAAAAGAAAACGGAAACGATGTAGAGCTTAGTATCAGAAAAAAATTCCGAAAAAGCATCTGGTGCAGGTTTACAAAGGCGATTAACCAATATGAGCTGGTAAAAGAGGGGGACAGTATTGCCGTATGTATATCAGGTGGAAAGGACTCTATGCTGATGGCAAAATTATTTCAGGAGCTGAAGCGGCATAATAAGTTTGCCTTTGAAGTGAAATTTTTGGTTATGGATCCCGGATACAGTCCGGCAAACCGTAAAATCATTGAGGAAAACGCAAGAAAATTAAACATTCCGATTACGATATTTGAATCGGATATCTTTGACTCGGTTTACAATGTGGAGAAATCTCCCTGTTATTTGTGTGCAAGAATGAGAAGAGGATATCTGTATCATTTTGCAAAAGAAATGGGATGTAATAAAATTGCATTGGGGCATCATTATGACGATGTTATTGAGACAATTCTGATGGGTATGCTATATGGTGCGCAGATTCAAACGATGATGCCAAAGCTTCATAGTACGAATTTTGAGGGAATGGAATTAATCCGTCCATTATATTTCGTTCGGGAGGATGATATTAAGGCATGGCGGGATTATAATGGATTGCATTTTATTCAGTGTGCCTGTAAATTTACAGATACCTGTACCACCTGCAGCAATGAGGAGAATCCGTCTAAACGTGTAGAAATCAAAGCGTTAATCAAAGAAATGAAGAAGACAAATCCATTTGTGGAGGGAAATATTTTTAAAAGCGTAGAAAATGTGAATCTTGATACGGTAATTGCATACAAAGAAAACGGAGTACGCCATCATTTCCTGGCTGATTATGATAACAGGACTGAAATAGAATGAATTTACAATCAAATATCCGCACATGACGGGAGTTCTGCTTGCAGAACTCCTTTTTTATGGAATAAAAGCATTGAAATTACGGACTGATTACGTTTTCATATTCGGGTTTGTTTTGCTCTGGAATCTGGTCGGAAATATTATAAATCCGTTGAAATTGATGCGGAAAAAGAGTTATTTTGCAAACGATTTCATAAATCCATATATTACAGATAGGAAATATATGTTAATATTCAAATCAAAGAAAGGAGTGGCAAAAATGAAAAATAATAGATACCATTCGGTTGGCGGTATTGTCGATTGCTGATGTGATAGGAAATAAAAAAAATGAATATTCGTAATTCAATGCGAAAATTAAAAATTGGAGGATTTTATGATGAAGAAAAAATTATTTGTAAAGAGAGTAATTGCGGTTGTAGCTGCCGGTATTTTGACAGTTAGTTCACTTGCAGGCTGCGGAAAAAATAAAAAGCCGGAGAACGATATCATAGAAATTACAAATGTATCTTATGACCCGACAAGAGAATTGTATGCGGCATACAATGAGAAATTTACTGAATATTACAAGGAGAAAACCGGTCAGGAGGTTACGGTTGTCCAGTCTCATGGAGGCTCAGGCAAGCAGGCATTAGAGGTCGCCAATGGCTTGGAGGCAGATGTGGTAACACTTGCACTGGAGGGAGATGTTGATGCGGTTGCCGATGCAGGATTAATAGAAGAAGGCTATACAAGTGAATTTGATTTAGACAGTTCGCCGTACACTTCAACAATCGTATTTCTGGTAAGAAGTGGAAATCCAAAGAATATTCAGGATTGGGATGATTTACTGAAGGATGGTGTCGGTGTGATTACACCAAATCCCAAAACCTCAGGTGGTGCCTGCTGGAATTATCTTGCAGCATGGTACTATTTTGAGAATCAGGGACAGAGCGAGGATGAAATTCTTGAAAGCATGAAGAAGCTGTATTCAAATGTACTTGTTCTTGATTCCGGTGCCCGCGGAGCCACAACAACCTTTACGGAAAACGGACAGGGAGATGTTCTTCTGGCATGGGAGAATGAAGCGTTTCTTTCCCTCAAGGAGAATCCGGGAGAATATGAGATTGTGATTCCTTCTGTATCAATTCTCTGCCAGCCGACTGTTGCTGTAGTTGATGAAGTAGTAGATGCAAGAGGTACCAGGGATGTTGCTACGGAATATTTAAGTTATTTATATTCCGAGGAAGCACAGAAGCTGGAGGCGGACAATTTCTACCGACCATCAAATGAAACGATACTGGCGGAATACACATATACAACAGACAGCAATACCATTACAGAGATTCCGTCCGATGGGAAATGGATTATTACAAATATAGATTTGACAAATATTGAGCATTTTGGCGGTTGGAAAGAGGCGAAAGCAAAGCATTTTGCTGATGGAGGACTGTTTGACAGTATCTATGAGGAACAATAATGAGTGGTCTGAGAATGGGAAACCGAAATGAATGGTTTTTATGATTGGCAGAAAGGAAATAAAGAAAGAGGAAGCTGTTATGAAAGATAAAAAAGGAAAGAAAAAAAGGGTTATTCCGGGATTTGGATTGTCGCTTGGAATTACGATAACCATGCTGGGGTTGATAGTTATTATTCCATTATGTTCTCTCGTTGTGTTTTCTGCGGAGCTTTCCTTTTCGGAATTTATGACAACCGTAACAAGACCCCGTGTGTTATCAAGCTATGCGGTAAGCTTTAAAACCGCATTTATTGCAGCACTGATAGATGCCGTTATGGGGATTATGCTGGCATGGGTACTGGTTCGATATGATTTTGCGGGCAAGAAAATAATGAATGCCATTATTGAACTTCCCTTTGCACTGCCTACGGCGGTAGCGGGTATATCCCTTACGCATCTGACAACAACCAACGGATGGATTGGAAGCATATTTCATAAGTTTGGAATCGATATTGCATATACAAAGATAGGAATTACAGTTGCATTGATATTTATCGGAATTCCTTTTGTAGTAAGGTCCGTTCAACCGGTATTGGAAAAGATTGATGTCCAGTATGAAGAAGCGGCGAACATTCTGGGAGCCAATGGACGTCAGACGGTGTTTCAGGTAATCCTGCCGGAAATTATGCCGGCATTGATTGGAGGTTTTACCATGTCATTTGCAAGAGGGCTTGGAGAATATGGCAGCGTTGTATTTATTGCCGGAAATACGCCTTATAAGACGGAAATTGCACCACTGATGATTATGTCGGAATTGCAGGAAAATGATTATGCCAGTGCTACCTCCATTGCACTTATGATGCTCATTGCAGCTTTTATGATTCTGTTTGTGAATGCAGTCATTCAGAGCAGAACGTCGAAAATTGTCAGTGGTATCGCTTGATGCCGTCAAGGCTTATAGAGGCTGCTGCATGATATGAAAGAAAGGTTTGGTGGAGTAATATGGAGATAAGAAAAAATTCCGGACCGCTGAAATGGGTTTTAATCGGGATATGTAGTATATTTTTAGTGGTAATGCTTATTCTGCCGTTGGTTTATACAATGATAACAGCCTTTGGAAAAGGGGTAGGAGCGTTTGTTGAGGCCGTAAGTGATGAATATGCATTGAAATCAATTTTTCTGACCTTAAAGGTAACTGTGATTACCGTAATTTTTAATACCTTCTTTGGCATTTTTGCAGCGTGGAGTATAACAAAATTTCAATTTAAAGGAAAGAAAGTGATTTCTACGCTGATAGACCTTCCGCTTACTGTTTCACCGATTATTGCAGGTCTGATTTATGTACTTACTTTTGGAAGACAAAGCTGGTTATATCCATATCTTCAGGAAGCGGGAATCAAAATTATATTTGCGGTACCGGGTGTTGTACTGGCAACGATTTTTGTAACATTTCCGTTTATCTCAAGAGAGATTATCCCTGTACTGACGGCAAATGGAACCGATGAAGAGGAAGCTGCGGCACTGATGGGCGCAGGTGGATTTCGCATTTTTCGTGAAATAACATTTCCGCATATAAAGTGGGCACTGCTTTATGGAATTGTACTCTGTACGGCAAGAGCCATGGGTGAGTTTGGAGCGGTATCTGTCCTTTCGGGACATTTGAGAGGAAAGACAAATACCATGCCGCTATATATCGAATTGTTATATCAGGGATATGATTTTACAGGGGCATTTGCAGTGTCTGCAATTCTGGTGCTGATGGCGATAATGATTTTAATTCTCCGAAGTGTTCTGGAGAATAAAGCAGATAGTGGGAAGGAGTAATAATGGCTGAGGAATCAAAAAAATATGTAGAATTAAAGGGTATTCATAAAACCTTTGATAAATTTAAGGCATCAGATGATGTGAGCTTTGGCATTGAAAAAGGAAAATTAATCGCATTGCTGGGGCCTTCGGGAAGCGGTAAAACCACAATTCTTCGTATGATTGCAGGTCTTGAGACGCCGGATTCGGGGGATATTATCATTGGTGATAAAGTAGTCAATGATGTGCCTGCCAGTAAGAGAGGAATTGGCTTTGTATTCCAGAATTATGCCCTGTTCCGCTATAAGACAGTCTATGAAAATATTGCTTTTGGGTTAAAAGTGAATAAGTGGGATAAAACAGACATGAAAAACAGGGTGGATGAATTAATTGAATTAGTTGGCTTAAAAGGATTGGAGAAACGATATCCAAATCAGCTTTCCGGTGGACAGAGACAGCGGGTGGCTTTTGCCAGAGCGTTGGCTCCAAACCCGGAACTGCTGTTGTTAGATGAGCCGTTTGCTGCTATTGATGCAAAGGTCAGACAGGAGCTTCGGCACTGGCTCCGTGATATGATTGATAAAGTAGGAATTACAAGTATATTTGTCACGCATGATCAGGAAGAAGCGATTGAGGTTGCCGATGAGATTATCCTTACCAATAAAGGAAGAATTGAACAGATTGGAAGTCCACAGGATATATACAGACAGCCCAAAACACCTTTTGTTGCAGAGTTCATGGGTCAGCCAATACGAATTGAAAACATCAATCAATTTAAAGGATTTACACATCTGGATAAATCCCTTCATGCAGTCATACGTCCGGAAAATGTCAGTGTTACAAAATTGGATGAACGGTTCAAGTATCCAAACTCGGTGGAGGAAGGCATTGTGGAGCATGTGCTGTTTCGGGGAAAGGAAGTGGAGCTGATTGTACGTTTAAGGGATATTTCAATCAAAGGAAACCGTAGAATAGAGGATGAGCCGGTGAAAAAGCATGAAAAGGTAAATGTATGTATCTATCGGGCATATACGTTTGGAGATAGCGGAGAAGTAGAAATAGTAGGAAATGCAAATGTCGAAACAGAGGAGCCTGTTGTCATATAATTGTTGATTTATGCAGTACCCGTTATGAAAAAATAATATGAAAATATTTGTGAGAGAGGATATTGATAAGGATCCTCTCTTTTTTCGTGCTTTTACACGGAGAAAGACTGAAAAAGGATAGAAAAAGAGTAATTTAATAAAGCTATAAAACCTACTTTACAAATAGGAATAAGAGAGTTATAATAACCCTTGTTAAATTGAATGGAGGTCAGAACATTGAAAAAAATAATCATTTTTATGCTTGTGATTGTGCTGCTTTTGATATCGTTTTCATTACATAACCGGAATCAGGCGGATGACGGTGTTCTAACCATTATCAATGTATCTTATGATCCGACGAGGGAGTTTTATGAACAATATAACGTATTATTTCAGGAGCATTATGAAGCGGTATATGGTGAGCCGATTGAAATTGTTCAGTCTCACGGAGGTTCCGGTACACAGGTACGTTCTGTCATTGAAGGGCTGGATGCAGATGTGGTTACATTGGCATTGGAGCATGACGTTTCACTTTTAGAGAATGTTGATTTGTTAGAGTCTGACTGGATAGAGCGTCTGCCTGGTGATTCCGCACCTTATACCTCAACGATAGTATTTCTTGTTCGGGAAGGGAATGAGAAAAACATTCAGGATTGGGATGATTTGACAGCCGATGGTGTAGAAGTCATTACACCTGACCCGAAGAGCAGCGGAGGAGCATGCTGGAATTTTCTTGCAGCATGGTACTATGCGGAAAAGAAATATAATTATAATGAGGAACAAATGATAGATTATATGACAAAGCTGTATGCAAATGTTTCAGTTATGGATTCGGGAGCAAGGAGTGCAACTACCACCTTTGTGGAAAATGGGCAGGGAGATGTGCTTATTGCATGGGAAAATGAAGCGATTGCAACAACCAGAGAGTATCCTGATAAATATGAGATCGTGAATCCGAGTGTAAGTATTCTGGCACAGCCGAGTGTTGCAGTTGTTGATGCGATTGCGGAGAAAAACGGTACGAAGGAGGCTGCTACAGAATATTTAATGTATTTATATTCCGATGAAGCACAGCGGTTGGCAGGAGAAAGCGGATACCGCCCATATAATGAAGATATATTACGTGAATTTGGAGATGTCTTTGACCTGGATATGGAGCTTTGTACGATAGAGGATTTTGGAGGCTGGGATGCAGTCTATGAGAAATTCTTTAATGATGGTGGATTATTTGACGAAATCTATTTGGAAAGAAGATAAAAATAAATCAAAAGAAAGGCTTGCGGTTGACAGTATGAATCATTTTGAAAAGCAGAAGAAATCGAATAGGATTTGGAAACGGACAAAAAAGGGGAAGCCTGTCCGGGTGATTCCGGGATTTGGTCTGACGCTTGGCATTACTGTAACCATGTTATCTTTGCTGGTTCTGATTCCATTGGCATCGGTGCTGATTAAAACATTTGATATGAGTATGTCTGAATTTTGGGAGCTGATTTCAGCCAAGGTTGTTGTAAATGCATTGATTACCAGTTTTGGGTGTTCTTTTATTGCAGCTTTGATGAATTGTATTTTTGGATTGATTCTGGCATGGGTGCTTGTACGATATGATTTTCCCGGAAAACGTATTATTGATGGTTTAATTGAATTACCGTTTGCACTTCCGACGGCAGTTGCCGGAATTACGCTTTCGAAAATATATTCAGATACAGGAATGATTGGCAAATATCTGGCGAAGGCAGGTATTCATATTTCTTATACAAGGCTTGGCATTATCATTGCTCTTATATTTGTGGGCATTCCGTTTGTTGTGAGAGCGTTGCAGCCAATATTGGAAAATTTGGATAATACATATGAGGAGGCTTCTTATATTTTGGGGGCCGGTAGATTGCGAACCTTTTTTAAGGTAATCCTTCCTGAATTAAGACCGGCTCTGCTGACGGGATTCGGTCTGGCATTTGCAAGAGGAGTGGGAGAATATGGAAGTGTTATTTATATATCCGGAAACAGTTTCAGAGACCATACGCAGGTGATTTCTTATGTTATTATGCAGAAATTAAATTATATCGACTATGCATCGGCGACTGCAATTGCTCTTGTCATGCTGGTGTTCTCTTTTCTGATTTTGTTGTTTGTAAATATTGTACAGGTGAGACAGTCAAGGAGAACCAACAATGTGTAGTTGTATGATACGTGGAGGGAAACAGAAAAATTTAGAGGATGAAAGGCAGGTGATTGTATGAGGGATAAGGAAAGAGGCGGAGCTTCAAAAGTAATCTTAATTACGATAAGTATTTTATTTATATTGATTATGCTGGTATTGCCACTGATTTCTGTCATAACCAGCTCTTTAAAAGAGGGATTTGCATTTTACATACAGTCATTGAGGAGTAAATATGTAGTATCGGCTTTGAAGGTTACATTATTGACTACGGTACTGGTAGTCATTGTAAACAGTATTTTTGGTATTGCTGCCTCGTATCTGCTTACAAAATTTTCTTTTAAAGGAAAGAATATTCTGGCAACATTGATAGATATTCCGTTTTCGATTTCGCCGGTTATTGCAGGTCTTGCGTTTATTATGACGTTTGGGCGAATGGGATGGGCAAGCAAAATAATAGATTCTGCCAATGATTTCCTTGGAACGGATATCAAGATTGTATTCGCTCTGCCGGGAGTTGTTCTGGCAACAATTTTTGTTACATTTCCATTTGTATCAAGAGAAATTATACCTGTGTTAAATACACAGGGAAAGGATGAAGAGGAAGCTGCTGCATTGATGGGAGCGGATGGATGGACGATTTTTAGGAGAATTACCTTTCCGCAGATGAAATGGTCAATGATTTATGGAATTATTTTGTGTATGGCAAGAGCACTGGGAGAGTTTGGTGCGGTAAATGCCTTATCAAAGACAAGAGGCCAGACCTTTACGCTGCCGCTGGAGATTGATGCATTATATTTATCCGGTACTTCCGAGTCGATTACAGCAGCGTTTGCCGCTTCTTCAATTCTGGTAATTATTGCGGTAGTAGTGCTGATTGTAAAAAATATTGTAGAACATAGGGCGAAGGCCAGATAATAGTAGTTGAATTTGAAAAATAGTGATGGTACATAGCGTACAGACAGGAGATTTATATGTATGTAGAATTGCATGACATTAATAAACATTACGGTGACTTTAAAGCTTCAGACCATGTGACACTGGGTGTGGAACAGGGAAGGCTGGTAGCGCTTCTTGGACCAAGCGGAAGTGGAAAAACGACTATTTTGCGGATACTGGCAGGTCTGGAACATCCTGACTCAGGCTCTATTCTGATTGATGGAAAGGACATGACAAATGTTCCTGCTTCTAAGAGAGGGATTGGATTTGTATTCCAGAATTATGCGTTGTTCCGGTATATGACCGTATATGACAATATTGCTTTTGGGCTTGAGATACAGAAAATGCCGAAGAAACAGATTCGGGAAAGAGCCATGGAAATGATTGAGCTGGTCGGACTTACGGGTATGGAAAAAAGATATCCGAACCAGTTGTCAGGAGGCCAGCGCCAGAGGGTTGCCTTTGCGAGAGCATTGGCTCCAAATCCAAAGGTTCTGTTGCTGGATGAGCCATTTGCGGCACTGGATGCCAAGGTAAGGGGAGAAATCAGAAGCTGGTTAAAGGATATGATTCACAAGGTTGGAATTACCAGTATTTTTGTCACCCATGACCAGAGTGAAGCGGTTGAGGTTGCAGATGAAATTATCGTTACGAACAGGGGAAGAATCGAACAGATTGGTTCACCGATAGCCATTTACAAAAATCCAAAGACGGAATTTGTAGCAACCTTTATCGGTGATTCAGAAAAAGTAGAAGAATATTATAAAATCAGAGGATTTTCCAAAGGAGATTATGACGGTGCTATTATTCGTCCGGAATTCATTGAGGCATTTAAACGGGATAATGCAAAGTTCCGAAATATCATAGAATATTCCGAGCCGGGTATTATTGAGGATATCTCCTTTCGGGGAAACAGCCTGCAGTTGACATTAAATGTTAACGGAATCAGACTCACCACGAATCGTTCCTTGGAGCGGCGACCGGTGGAGCTGGGAGAGAAGATGTGTGTTATCGTTTATCGAATGTATGCTTATGATGATAAGCGGACTTATATATTAAGAAATGAGGAACTACAGGGTGCCGGCGTTGTTACACTTTAGAAAGGATACATATATCATATGAGGGAAAAATTACAGACAAAGCATATTTATAAGGATGTATTGATTATCGGAGGCGGAACAGCAGGCTGTTATGCAGCACTTACTGTCAGCCGCAAATCGAATCTTTCTGTACTGATAGCAGAAAAGGCGAATATTAAGCGGAGCGGTTGTCTGGCGGCAGGAGTCAATGCCATTAATGCATATATTGTAAAAGGCAGGAAACCGCAGGATTATGTCGATTATGCCACTAAGGATGCGGCGGGCATTGTAAGACAGGATTTGTTGCTTACGGCGGCCGAGCGTTTTAATGAAGTAACCGAAGATATGGAACAGCTTGGCCTTGTGATTTTAAAGGATGAAAATGGCGATTATGTTGCAAGGGGAAACCGGAACATAAAGATTAACGGAGAAAATTTTAAGCCGATTCTTGCCAAGGCGGTCAAAGAGGCAGAACGGGTGGCGATACTGAATAACGTCAATATAACGGATTTGCTGGTGGAGAACAATCAGGTATATGGGGCGGTCGGTTTCTCAATTAAGGAAGAAACGGCTTATGTTATTCATGCAAAGGCAGTGCTTGTGGCGACCGGCGGCGCGGCAGGACTCTATAAGCCGAATAATCCGGGATTTTCCAGACATAAGATGTGGTATCCGCCATTTAATACAGGGGCAGGATATGCGATGGGAATACGCGCCGGGGCGGAGATGACCTCTTTTGAAATGCGGTTTATTGCACTTAGATGCAAGGATACGATTGCACCAACAGGTACGATTGCACAGGGGGTTCGGGCAAAACAGGTAAATTCCAGAGGCTTTGTCTATGAGGATCAATATGGCATTACGACCAGTGAGCGTGTCTATGGAACCGTAAAGGAAAATCAGTTGGGGAACGGACCTTGTTATTTGAAGACCAGTGGAATTAGTAAAGAACAGGATGAGGATTTGTTGAAGGCATATCTGAATATGGCACCAAGCCAGACCTTGAAATGGATTGAAAGCGGAAAAATGCCAAGCGAACAGGATGTGGAGATTCAGGGAACAGAGCCTTACATAGTAGGAGGACATACTGCAAGTGGCTACTGGGTGAATACGAATAGAGAAACAACCGTGCACAGACTTTATGCAGCCGGGGATGTGGCAGGTGGATGCCCTCAGAAATATGTAACGGGCGCGCTGGCTGAGGGGAAAATTGCAGCATTGGATATTATTGAGAAGCTGGAGAATTCTGAAATTGCTCATAACGGAAGCATATCAGATGATATTTCTGAAAATATAGATAGCGATATTTATGGTATTTTAACAGCATATGAAACGATTTTGAATGAGTCTAATCCGACATTTACAACAGAAGAGCTGGAGGAAGGCATGCAGAAGGTTATGGATGAATATGCGGGCGGAATTGCAAATCATTATCAGTATAACGAGAAGCAGTTAAAGCTTGCCGATGAAAAGCTTGATAAATTCATTACGTTGTCCGAACATATGGCGGCAGCGAATATGCATGAGCTGATGTTTGCATATGAATTAAAAGAACGACTTGTAGTATGTAAATCATTGATTGCACATCTTTTAAACCGTAAGGAGACAAGATGGCATTCCTTTAATGAAAATCTGGATTATCCTGAAACGGATGAAGCCTATTTCAAATATCTGAATTCCAGATTGAAGGACGGTAGGCTTCAGATGATTCTGCGGGATATTGTAAAGGAGGATGAATATGAGCATACGAATCAATAGAGCGCATTGTATCGGTTGTGGAAAATGTACGGAGGTCTGTCCCGGGACATTAATTGCATTGAAGGATCGGAAGGCAGTTATGGAATATCCCAGAGATTGCTGGGGCTGCGTGTCCTGTGTAAAAGAATGTCCGGCAGGAGCCATTGAATTCTTCTTGGGCGCCGATATCGGTGGAAACGGAAGTGTGATGACTGTTGAAACAGAAGGAGACATTTTGCATTGGAAAATCTTAAAAACAGACCGGACGGTAACAACCATAGATGTGGATCGCAGGAATTCCAATAAATATTAAAAAGGAGAGTAAACATATGAGTGGATTATCACATTTAGACGAATTAGAAGCAGAAGCAATCTATATTATCCGTGAGGTTGTGGCGGAATGCGAAAAACCTGTTATGCTGTATTCCATAGGAAAGGACAGTTCAGTAATGCTTCATCTGGCGATGAAAGCATTTTATCCGGAGAAACCGCCATTTCCTTTTCTGCATGTGAATACAACATGGAAATTCAGGGAAATGATTGAGTTCCGTGATAAAACTGCAAAGGATTTGGGCATTGAAATGTTAGAGTACATAAACCAGGAGGGTGTGGACAAAGGAATTAATCCGTTTGACCACGGCGCATCCTATACAGATATCATGAAGACACAGGCATTAAAGCAGGCACTGAATAAGTATGGTTTTACTGCTGCATTTGGCGGTGGAAGGCGTGATGAGGAGAAGAGCCGTGCCAAGGAGAGAATTTTCTCCTTCCGTAATGAGTCTCATGCATGGGATCCGAAGAACCAGAGACCGGAGATGTGGAAGCTTTACAATACGGAGATTAATAAAGGTGAGAGTATTCGTGTCTTTCCGATTTCCAACTGGACAGAGAAGGACATCTGGCAGTATATAAAAAGAGAGAATATTCCGATTGTTCCGCTTTATTTCGCAGCAGAACGTCCTGTTGTAGAGAGGGACGGCAACATCATTATGGTGGATGATGACCGTATGCGTCTTGCCCCGGGTGAGAAGCCGGAGATGAAAATGGTACGTTTCAGAACGCTGGGATGCTATCCACTTTCCGGCGGTGTGGAATCCACGGCAACAACATTGGATGAGATTATTGAAGAAACCCTGAGTTCGGTTGAGTCCGAGAGAACCAGCCGTGTAATTGACAAAGATGGCGGGGCAGCAAGTATGGAAAAGAGAAAAAGAGAGGGGTATTTCTAATATGAGCGGATTATTAAAATTTATTACATGCGGAAGCGTAGATGATGGAAAATCGACATTAATAGGACATATTCTATATGACTCTAAACTATTATATGCAGATCAGGAGAAGGCATTGATATTAGATAGTAAGGTAGGCTCCCGTGGAGGCGAGATTGATTATTCTTTATTGCTTGACGGACTGATGGCAGAGCGTGAGCAGGGAATTACAATCGACGTAGCGTACCGTTATTTTACAACAGACAATAGAAGCTTTATTGTTGCCGATACACCGGGACATGAGGAGTACACACGAAATATGGCAGTCGGAGCATCCTTTGCACAGCTTGCAGTTGTTATGGTGGATGCAAAGCAGGGGGTTCTTGTACAGACAAGACGTCATTCCAGAATCTGTTCTTTAATGGGAATCAAGCATTTTGTATTTGCAGTCAATAAAATGGATTTGGTTAATTACAGTGAAGAGCGTTTTAATGAGATAGTAAAAGCGATTGAGACTTTAAAGGAAAACCTGAATCTGTATGATGTAAAGATTATCCCTGTAAGCGCAACGGAAGGTGACAATGTAACGAAGGATTCTGAAAATATGCCTTGGTATACAGGCGGAACCTTGCTGCATCATTTAGAGACGGTAGATGTATCAGAGGCAGAAAATGACGATGTATTCTATATGCCTGTACAGCGTGTATGTCGTCCAAATCATGAGTTCCGTGGATTTCAGGGACAGATTGAAGGCGGTAAAATAGCTGTCGGTCAGAACATTATTACTTTGCCAAGCAATGAGACTGCCACAGTAAAGAGTATTCTGGTTGGAGATAAGAATACAGATGAAGCGGTTTTAGGACAGGCAGTTACGATTCAGCTGGATAAAGAGGTGGATGTCAGTCGTGGCTGCGTACTTACAAATAAAGAAGATTTACCGGTCGCAAAGTATGTGACAGCTACGTTCCTTTGGATGGATGATGAGCCGCTGACACTTGGCAAGGAGTATCTGATAAAGCTTGGAGCAAAGAAAATTTCGGGACTGGTTAAGAGCATTGAATATAAAATTGATGTAAATACCGGAGACCACTTACCGGCAGAGCTGATTGAAAAGAACGAGATTGCTGTCTGCAAGGTAGAATTTACGGAGAAAATAGTCGTAGATGCTTTTAAAACGAATAAGACCTTAGGAGAAATGATTCTGATTGACCGAATCAGCCATATGACCTCAGCATGTGGTGTTGTCGATGTAGTGGATGCGAATGATGAGACACCTTATTTTGAAAAGGATGATTTAAAGACGGGTGGTTATATATTTGAGGAGTTTTATTTCAATTTGGATAATGCATTCCTTTCAAAGGTATATACGGGAGATAAGACCTACCATGTGGGAGATGCAGTTCCGGTGGAAGGAGACAGCTTTAAATATCCTGATTATTTTGATATCATTGCTGTAGATGATGGGGTTGCTGTGCTAATCCGTAATCGTCAAATCTTTGATATTGTTTCACTGACAAACTATCAGTATATGGGACTTCCTACTTTGGATGAGAGAGGCTTTGCATTAAAGATTAGAAGTGAGGCGGATTTGGATAATTTCCTGTATGAGCATAAGAATCTGGATAAGGATAATCGTTTGGACTTCCACAATAAATGGTCTAAATTTGAAACCTATCGGAGAATCGTATGTACGGATAACTTCTGGATGATTTAGTTTTTGTCAGAAGAAAATATATGGAGCCTGCCATATCCGGTGTGGGATGGCAGGCATAAAAAATAAAACGATTATTATGAATTATACATTTTTAATAAGGGAATAAGTGTATGGAATATCATTTAAACTTTGAAGCATTAAAAAGAAATTTGATAGATGTCACAAAGGAGTTTCTGATTAAACTTGGATATACAGAAACCGCAATTGGCTTGTATTATCCATTCGATTCCTTAAACCGGTTGCTGGATGCGGAGCTGTCGCTGGGAGAAATGGAGCAGGCATTACAGGAATTTGTCGATTATGCAAAAGAACCATTGGGACAAATCGTTTGTTCCCACGATGGGACACGTTTTTGTTTTCTGATACCGGCGGAAGGGGTATCATATGTGTATCATCAGACAGAGGATGTCTGTTTTCTCAAGGATTTTATTGCTCAGATGCACTGTCTAAACGGTACGCTTGAGGAACTGCTTCATGTATTTTCACAATATTCTGATAAGGTCAGATGTGAGAAGATAGAAAGTGATGAATTTGACTATTTAATCTTTTTTGAAGACGGAATACCTGATGATTTCCGTTATTGTATAAAGTTTGAGTACGGGCATGTAAATTATCATCGGTTTACCCCGAAGGATTATGATGCACTTCAATTAAAAAGTGATGTAATATAATATTATGTGCTATAATCGATTCAGTAATTAAAAAATATAGGATTGTTTTTATTGGCAAAATTATTATAATAGGTTTATGTAGGCGTTATTGCAGGCTGAGTATATGTAATGACGTCTTTCTTTTTGAATGAACTGATACTGGATACGAAAGGAAGATTTTGATGAAGAGTATTCCAAAGATAAAAATACCACCGGTGGGACAACGGATTTTGAAATCATGTTTGAGCGTATTTGTTTGTTTTATTATATATTTACTGAGGGGAAGGACGGGGATTCCTTTTTATTCCATGCTGGCAGCATTGTGGTGTATTCGTCCTTATCCTGGAAATACGGTGGAAATGGCGATTCAACGAACAACCGGAACATTAACGGGAGCTGTTTATGGACTGATTGTACTTTTGATAAAGACGTACTTATTATCGGAGATGTCTATACAAAATGAGCTGTTGTATTATTTCATGGTGGCGCTTGCAATTATTCCGATTATACAGACAACCCTGATGCTTCATCATGAAAATGCATCTTACTTTTCCTGTGTGGTTTTTTTAAGTATTGTGGTCAGTCATGCAGTAGATGAGAATCCGTTCATTTTCGTTTTATACCGTGTTCTGGATACGATGCTGGGGATTGTTGTTGGTATCGGCATCAATTCTTTTCGCCTGCCATCAAAAAAACAAAGAGATATTCTCTTTGTGTCAGGAATTGATGATACGCTGATTGCAAACAAAGAGGAATTATCCGTTTATAGTAAACGGGAAATTAATTATCTGCTTGATGATGGAGCAAATTTTACAATATCAACCATGCGTACACCTGCCTCTCTGCAGAAGGTTTTAGAGGGGGTAAGACTCCGGCTTCCGATTATTGCTATGGATGGAGCGGTGCTTTACGACATGAACAACAACAGATTTATCAGGGAATTTGTGATTTCCTATGAGACGGCAAAAGAAGTAAAGCTGCTTGCAGAGAAACAGAAGCTGAACTGTTTTACAAATGTAATTGCAGATGATTGTCTTCTGATATTTTATGATGACCTGAAAAATGAAGCGGAGAAGGAATTGTTTGACAGACTTTATACATCACCTTACCGGAATTATTTGAAAGCCCCTGTGCCGGAGCACACGCGAGTTGTATATTTCATGCTGCTGGATAGGACAGAGAAAATGCAGGCGTTTTATAATCTGCTGAAAATGCAGGGATACGATAAATTACTGAAGATATTGTTTTATCCGTCTTCGGAGTATCCGGGATATTCTTATATAAAAATATATAACCATAATGCCCGCAGAGAGAATATGTTGATTTATTTAAAAGAAATGACAGGACTTGAAAAGACGGTTACCTTTGGTACGATAGAGGGAAGGTATGATATTACGGTAAAAAAGACGGATACGAATCAGGTCGCAAGAATGTTAAAGCGGATGTATGCGGTACCGGTGTGGAGAAAGGGACATTGAAGAGGTTATCGATAATCAGAAGAATTCTGGAATGGAAGAATTTGCACAGAAGATGGCATGATAGAATAGTTACAATTTTGAAATAAAGTGTTTCAATATCAATATTCTTGCTTAATTCAAGACTCGCTCGCGAGTCTTGGCGCGGGATTCGTGTCAGCGTTAGCT
>CAZATW010000013.1:0-50961 GCA_964488185.1 uncultured Coprococcus sp.
GGATTCGTAAATGAGTTATGTCAGCTAACGCTGACACGAATCCCGCGCCAAGATTCGCGAGCGAGTCTTGAATTAGTAAAAAAAACGCACATTTCCAGATATTTGGCTTGTGCGTTTTCTTTTCTTCTATTTAAAGAAAGCATCTAGTGACAGATTCTGTAGGTTTTTCCAAAAAATTTAGAAAATATCAAGGGTTTCGCTGTTGACTTCACTTAAAAATAATTATATTATATATTTCCGGTTGGTTTATTTTTTAGAATAATGTCGAATTGTATATGCAGTGAGAGGAGTTTGACATGGTTTTTTCCAGTATTGAGTTTTTGTTTCGTTTCCTCCCGATATTTTTATTAGCGTACTTTATTACTAAGCCGGCGTATAGAAATATTACACTGCTGATTGGTAGTTTAATATTTTATGCTTATGGTGAACCTATATATATTTTTTTGATGATGATTTCAATTCTGTTTAATCATTTTATTGCACTAAGGATTAAACGATTTTACGATATAGAAGTATATTCTGAGATAGATTGTTCATTTGAACGAAATTGTTGGCTTATAACCTCGTTAGTGTTTAATTTCGGACTTTTGTTCGTTTTTAAATATATGAATTTTTTTGTTGGAGCAATAAATGACGCAGTAGGGAAGGAACTGTTCAAGGAAGTGGCATTAACACTTCCACTAGGTATTAGTTTTTATACATTTCAGATAACATCGTACATAATAGACGTATACAGACTTAAATATGAAGCAGACAGGAATTTGCTTAATTTTGCGACATATGTCAGCATGTTCCCTCAGCTTATAGCAGGGCCTATTGTAAATTATAATGAGGTCAGAGCTGAGCTGAACGATAGAAAAACAACGCTTGACGGTCTTGAAAGAGGAGTTACTTTATTTGTTATGGGTTTTGCTTATAAGGTACTTTTGGCAAATAAAATAGCCCATCTTTGGACGGATGTGCAGACCGTAGGACCATATGGAATCAATACTGCAACAGCATGGCTTGGTTCGTGGGGATTTTCGATGCAGCTTTTATTTGACTTTATGGGATACTCGCTTATGGCTATTGGTTTGGGTGCCATCATGGGATTTACAATTCCTGAGAACTTCAATGACCCATATATGTCAAGGTCGGTTACAGAGTTTTGGAGAAGATGGCATATTACACTTGGCAGATGGTTCAGGGAATATGTATATATCCCAATAGGCGGAAGCAAAAAGGGTGTTCCGCGTATGGTGCTGGCGCTTTTTGTAGTGTGGACATTTACAGGTCTGTGGCATGGAGCAGATTGGAATTTCCTTATATGGGGGTTGTTCCTGTTTGTCGTTTTATTAATAGAAAAACTGTTTTTAAAGAAAGTATTTGATAAGGTAAAAGTATTGGGTCATATATATATGTTATTTATGATACCGTTTTCATGGACGATATTTAATATAACGGACCTTGACAATCTTGTCATTTATATAAAGCGAATGTTTGGCATGACGATAGAGGGTTCTGTTACGGCAAATGCCATGGACAAACTGATATCCTTAGGTCAGACCTATTGGTGGCTGCTGTTGATATGTATATTCTGCTGTACACCGATTCCGAGGAAGCTCATTGACAAATATTACAAGACATGGACATGTAAAATCATCATGCTTACTGTATTTTGGTATGCTGTTTATCAGATAGCAAATGGTGGGGCAAATCCATTTCTGTATTTCAGATTCTAGGAGGGAGGACATATGATGAAAAAGATTATGGACTGCATAAGAGAATGCCCCCTGCTTCTGATGATTGTAGTATCTGCACTGATATTTACAGGGGTAGCTTATGTCAAGGCTTGGCTTGGTGATTATGAATTGAATGTAACAATGGATCATCCTATGCTTGTTTCTGTCATTCTCAATGAAGAGACCGCTACACCGGGAGATGCCACACCAAATGGCGGGAAAAATCCGGAAGATGAAACAACGGATGATGACAATACACAGGCGGAAAGCAATTCAGGTGATAGTACAACAGAGGAAGTTTCAACAGAAGATACTTCCAAAGAAGGTACGGAAAATGAGAGTACGGAGCATGATGGAACCGACGCGACAGAAACGGAGACCGAAACCGAGGAATCTACGTTAGGTGGCGGAAGTACCCAGGTTAATGCAAAAATCGAGAGACCGACTCAGTACAAAAAGGTTAAGAAGAGAGCATCAAGAAATAGTTGTTACAGTGATGTAAAGAAAGTGGCTCTCACAACCGATTATCCATATATAACAAAAAAACATGACTATTTTGAAGATGCTTTGTTTATCGGGGATTCACGAGTAGAAGGACTTGCTCTTTATTCTGGTATTGACAATGCGGACTTTGCCTATAAGGAAGGTCTTACTGTTCAGGGAATGATGGAGGAGAAAATTGCACAGATAGATGATAAGACATTGACTCTTCCTGAACTGCTTGCATCAAAACAATATAAAAAGATATATATTATGCTGGGTGTAAATGAGCTGGGTTATGACACGGATTATTTTGTCACGGAATATATGAAAAAGATTGAAGAGATTATGGATGCGCAGCCTGATGCAATCGTATTTATGATGGGCTGTATGTATGTATCATCAGAATATTCTGCAAGCAACGACATAATCAACAATGATAATATTGATGATAAGAATAACGGAATCGCTGCATATGCAAATGGAATTGATTTATTCTATTTTGATGTGAATACCGCTTTGACAGATGATGATGGTGGATTAAAGGAAGAATACACATGGGATGATATTCATTTGCAGGCACAATACTATGAACTATGGGAAAACTATTTGTTAGAGCATGGACTGAATGACAACATGTGGGAATAATGGAATATATCATATGATAGAATAGTTTTAATTATACATTGGAGTATATATTTAATTAGAATGTTATAGAAGGCTGGAATTTTCAATTCTGCTGAAATAGCAGGACGTGTTGCATATATATCAGAAAAACAGAAATGTATTTACTATATCATAGATGGATATGGTTCAGTCAGAATGCTTGCAGAAGATTATCAATACCGTTATCCTTCCAAGCCTGTAGGAATGCTCTGGATGGGTGTGTGAAGATTTCTTCTCTTAGATTTTCGTCAAGTACCTGCTCTAATGTTCCGGTCACTCTTATCTGAATACCATTTCCGGAGAAGCACATTTCTGCTTTGGGATTTTTCATATTCTGTTTGTATAAATCCTTAGTAGAAGCTGTGTGGAAAATGATTCCATTTTCATCTGCCCGAAAAAGCAGCATGCCGCGAACCCTCGGCTGGTCATCGTCGGCAGTTGCAAGATGAAAGATGAAAGATGGGGTTTTCAAAATACAGTTAGAAAAATCATGATTCTGCCTACTCCGCAAAATGCTGTTCCATGAAATGCTGTGCTCTTGCGACGGAATAGTCAGAGGATACGGCACGCATGTCCAGCGCTTCTCCGAAGAGACTGCGGATGCGCGAGTCTTGAACGGAGTGCAGCATTTGTTTGCTGTATTCAAATGCATATGTATTTAATGCCTTTAAGATGTCGCTGCAAATGGAAAATCCCTTTTCTGCAAATACAGGAATTTCATCGGCGTACATTCTGTATCTCTCTTCAAAATATAATTTGTCAATCATAATACAGTAATAGTGCAGGCTGTCTTTGCCGTTGTGAATCATTCCGGGGGATGTGATTTCTGCATAATAGTGTGACTGGCGTTGTTCATTTTTGTAGTCGTCAAAATAAATGATAATCATGTATGAAGGGTGTGCGTGATTTTCCCTTGCCGCATATCCGCAGGGACCTGTCGTTGGAATGAACAGGCCAAGCTGTGGACGGACATAGCAATGTTATTGCTTGTTGAATAATAAAAAAATGTGTGTTACACTATCAAAGTAGGTTACTTATTAGGGGAAGGTGAATGTTATATGAAGAAACCAAAGAATGAATTAATGATGTTTGCAGCCGGACTTGTCATGCTTGTTGCGGGTCTCTTTATACTGTCGCAGAAAGTTATTGTCTACTCCGGTTTTTTTGGTGGGGGCGGTTTTCGATTCGGTGGATTTAATGTTAGTGCCGGACTTGTTATGGTGCCGTTTATTATTGGTATCGTGTGGATGTTTATGACAGATTCATTTGCATCCAAGGTATTTACGGCACTTGCAGTTTTACTTATTGTTATTGCAATTATTATGAGTACGAATTTTCATTTGAAGTCTATGACCATGTTTGATTGGGTTGTAATTCTTGTGTTGATATTTGGCGGTTTAGGATTTATAGGAAGAGTTGTTCTTGCAAATCCAGAGAAACGTAAATCAAAAAAGGAACAATACAAGGAGTTACGTGACCGTATGGATGAATTGGATATAGACTTGGAGAATTTTAAAAATTAAATTTAATCATGGCAGATGAGCGTAAGTCTGTATATGAAGGAGAGAACAGGAGGAACATAAAATGATAGTAGTAAACACAGAAAATATACCGGGAAGACAGTATCAGGTATTATCACTCGTTACAGGTTGTTGTATCATGAGCAAACACATCGGAAAGGATATCGGTTCATCCTTCAGGAATATTGTAGGGGGCGAGATGCAGGCATATACGGATATGATGTGTGAGGCAAAGGATAAGGCTGTCGGATACATGATCGGTCAGGCGCAGAGTATGGGGGCAGATGCGGTTGTAAATGTACGTTTTTCATCGACAACGATTGTTGCCGGCGGTGCCGAGATTCTCGCTGCGGGAACAGCAGTTAAGTTTATTTAGAACATGAAAAAATAGTAGATAAAAGCAGGCTGTAGCATGAATATTGTTTTTGTGCTGTGCCTGCTTTTGTTACGATAGCTGGAGACATTTTTTAATGTAAAAATTGAATTAAGAATGTTTTATAGAATTTTTATAATATGCAAATAAATATAATGATATAATCATTGTTACAAATTTAATCATTGTAGTATGGGAGGAATTATTATGATGTATTTTTTTGATGCAACGTATATTCTTGTTATTATAGGGGCTGTGCTTAGTATATTGGCTTCAATAAATGTTAATTCGACATATTCAAAATACAGTAAAGTCCACAGCAGAACAGGACTTACGGCTGACAGAGTCGCTGAGATGATATTAAGAGGTTCAGGAATATATGATGTGAGAATAGAGCGAATATCCGGAAATCTTACCGACCACTATTCACCGACGGAGAAGGTGCTTCGATTATCTGATTCCGTATATGGTTCAACCTCTGTAGCGGCGATTGGTGTAGCGGCACATGAATGCGGTCATGCCATACAGCATGCCAAGGGATATGCTCCTTTGAAAGTTCGTTCCGCTGTAGTTCCTGTTGCAAAGATTGGTTCTGCGCTTTCATGGCCGGTTATTCTTTTGGGCTTGATATTTGATATAACAGGACTTTTAAACTTTGGTATTCTTCTTTTCACGGCGATTGTAATTTTTCAGGCGGTTACATTACCGGTAGAATTTGATGCGTCAAAAAGAGCGATTACTATTTTAAATAACGGAGCACTTCTCTATCCTGATGAGATCAAATGCGCTGACAGTGTTCTTACGGCTGCGGCACTCACTTATGTGGCTGCAATGGTTACATCTATCTTACAGCTGCTGAGACTGATTATGCTGTTTGGAAGAAGAAATTAATGACACCTCTTTTTCGTATTTTTGTTGTAAGGTGAAGACCATATCTTTCAGATAATGTTTAGCATCATTTGCAATTAGAGGTTTATTGATGAATATTAAAAAAAGGCGGTTTAAAAGACTTATATATATCGTGATTGGTATAATATTCGTACTGGTGATTATATGTATATGGGGCTTAAACAAGGATAAAGGAACAGAAATAGCATATACGGAATTTGTGAAATATCTGGAGACCAATCAGATAGAAGAGGCTGTAATAGACGGGGACAATGTATATTTTATTTTGAAAAAAGATATTGATACGCTGTATATAACAGATAATCCTGATTATGACAGATTTAAGGAACAACTGCTGCTTCAGGGCGTAAATGTTTCAGAGAACAATGGTGCTGATATATTTTATATTGTCATGGATATTGTATTTGATATTATATTTGTTGCGATACTAGGTGGAGCAGTAATCTTTCTTGTGTTTAAGCTGGGAAGACAGTTTAAAGTAGTACGACATGTGGATGCCTCTTTTGATGATATAGCAGGAATGGAGAAGCTGAAAGCTGATATGAAACAGCTTGTGGAACTCCTGAAGTCTCCGGAGAACTACAAAAATCAGGGTATCAGACAGCCCAAAGGTGTTCTCCTTGTTGGTCCGCCCGGAAACGGCAAGACCTTGTTTGCAAGAGCTTTAGCCGGAGAGGCAGGAATGAATTTTATTGCAACTAAGGCAACGGATTTTCAGAGTATGTATATGTCTATAGGACCTTCAAAGATAAAGGCATTATTTAAGAAGGCGAGAAAATCAAAGCCATGCATCATATTCATAGATGAATTTGACGGTATAGGCGAAGCAAGAAACTATGCCGGACAGGCTATTGATAAGGAAAATAACAGAATGATTACAGCACTGCTTAATGAACTTGATGGATTTGAGCAGAATGAATCGGGAATCCTAGTTGTAGGAGCGACAAATAACATAACAAATCTTGATCCGGCACTTATAAGGGCGGGAAGGTTTGACAGAAAGTATAAAATAGACAATCCTGACATTATGACGATAAAACAACTGATTGGCATGTATTTGGGCAAGCGGAAATTGGCGGATCATATACCGAATGATAAACTGGCGGAGTTTTTGAAGGGAAGAAGCTGTGCTCAGATTGAAACGATTATAAACGAGGCGCAAATGGCGGCTGACAGGCGAAATAGTGATATTGTAAGCGAAGCTGATATCAATGAAGCATTAAAGGTAATCAGTATGCAGTAAATTTTATTGAGTCGAGGAAGGGTATGGATAAGGAAGAAATAAAGGATGGTTATGGCCTTGTATTTGGCGGAGGCGGAGGCCGTGGCTCTTATGAGCTAGGCGTCTGGAAAGCCCTTGATGAGTATCGTGACTATTTCAAGATAGAAGCTGTGTCCGGAAGCTCGGTAGGGGCGCTGAATGCAGCACTTTATGCCTGCGGAGATTTGGACAGGGCAGAACAGATGTGGTATGACATTACAAATGAAAAAATACTTTCGAATAAAACAATAGAAGAAGATAATAAGAATAAATTTTTTGATGCTATCATGGAGAAGCTGCAGAATATCAGCAATCCGGTTATTGTTGAGGCAATTGATAAAATTGGTCTGGAAGCGGTGGCAAAGGATATGCGGATAAGAGATGGCTTTTTCTCAAGAGAAGGTCTTACCGATATACTTGTTCATTCACACATATTGACAGGAATCAGTCAGGAGACGATTCCCTGCTATGCAACCTGCCTCAAAATAGAGGGAAAGCCTGAGCCAATCCGATTTCTTTTAAACGAACTTGATAGGGAACAGAGGCTGAAGGTGCTTTTAGCATCCTCTGCCATACCTGTTGTATTTCCTATGGAGACGATAGATAATACAAGATATTATGATGGCGGTTTCTTTTTAGGCGGGGACAACGTACCGATACAGCCGTTATATGATAATGGCTGGAGAAAGATTATAGCGGTGCATCTTGATGCACGGCCTATACCAAGATTTTCTGATGCGGAGATAATACATATTTATCCATCAGATAAATTAGGCGGCACCATAGATGGTATGCTGGATTTCTCACCTGAGGGAGTCGATAAGAGATGCAGGCAGGGCTATGAGGATGCAAAAATTATTTTAGAAGAATCTATAGAAAAAGGAAGATAGCAGGATTGATACCTGTGGACTTATTAGAGGAAAAGAGAAAGTGGGTAAACTCTATTTTACATGTCATGGACAGACGATATGGAATGTAGAAAACAAAATTTGCGGAGCTACCGATATAGAACTGACCGAGCTTGGTCATGAACAGGCTGTGGAACTTGGGAAAATGATAAAAGCCGGGGGCTATCATATCGATGAGATACTCTATTCACCGCTTATAAGGGCGGCTGAAACCGCCAGACATATATCAGAGCAAACAGGGATTCCAATGAGAGAGGAGTTTCGTCTGAAGGAGCAGAATTTTGGATGTTATGAAGGAACGGCAAGGGATGGACTGGAGTTTAGGCAGGCGAAGACACACTTTGTTGACCATTATGACGGTGGCGAGACAATGCTGCTTTTATGCCAGAGATTCAAGACTCGCTCGCGAGTCTTGGCGTGGGATTCGTGTCAGCGTTAGCTGATATATAATCTGCTGGATGAATTGAAAAAAGAGTCGGACAGAAAGATATATCTTCTGGTAGCCCATAACGGAATATCAAGGGTAATACAATCGTATTTCCATGATAAAGCAGATAATAGTATAATGTTTCGCTGTCATTGCTGTGATGCATTTTGTCATATTCAAATAAAGCACCCAGCTGTTCCTGTAAATAATCTGTCAGGATTTTTGTATCAGATACAGATAACAACAGCTTATAAAACCCCATGCCATCATAGGCACAGAGGGGTTCTTTTTTGGTTATTAGAAAATTTTTACAGAGAGCCTTCCGGGACCAAAGGCTAAGGAGATTGTAGAAGCCGTGAAAGCACAGGCAGAGATTGCACCTGTAAATGGAGAGAAGAAGAGAGTATTTTTTGCAAATAGTGGAGCTGAAGCAGATGAAAATGCCGTTAAGGTGCAAAGAGTTATACAAAACGTCCAAATATTATTGTATTTTCCGGTGCGTTTCATGGCAGAACCATGCTACCATGTCCATGACCTCTAAGAAGGCATATACAATCCCGCAGGCGTTGCTTGCTGAAAAGATTTGTACGACAATCGGAATGGATAAGATTTTCTATCAGAATTCCGGTACAGAGGCGAATGAGGCTATGATTAAGATGGCCCGTAAATATGGCGTAGAAAGGTATGGTCCACATAAATATAATATTATTACGGCAAAGATGTCCTTCCATGGAAGAACCTTTGGCGGTCTTACAGCGGAAGACTTGGCACCAAAGATTCGTACAATGCTGAAAGAACTTGATTTAGAATGTACTTTGTCGGAGCTTGGTCTTGAAGAAAAGGACATTCCTTGGATGGCAGAGAACTGTATGAAGGTGTCTGCTGCCAGTGTTGCAAATAATCCGGTAGTATTTACGCAGGATGAAATTGCGGAAATTTATCGGAAAGCAATGTAATTATATATTGACAAATGGCTGAAGTTAGAATATACTGCCAATAGTTAGATATATCTAACTATAGCTCTTCCAATCATTTTAAAGTAAAGGTGGGAATCTATTAAGATTCCTGCTTTTTCTTTGTCAGAACCTATTGACAGATTTGAATATATGTGCTATTAAATATATGAACAGTTATTCAAGTAAATAAAAAAGATAATTGGAAGCTATCTGGTTTAAATGAATGAAGGAGGTCAAAATGGAAAAACAGGAATTTTTGAAAATCAGTAATCTGAAGAAAAGCTTTGGCAGTGGCGATAACAAAACAGAGGTTTTGAAGGGAATCGATTTCTCTGTGGAAAAGGGCGAATTTTGTGTATTGCTTGGACCGTCCGGTTCAGGAAAATCCACACTGCTTAATATTATAGGCGGCATTGATGCTGCTGATTCCGGTTATATAGCAATCGGCGGTGAAAAGACGGCAGATATGGATGAAAAAGCACTGACAAGATATCGTCGTAAGCATCTTGGGTATGTATTCCAGATGTATAATCTGATTCCCAACTTAAATGTTAAGGAAAATATAGAGGTGGGCGCATATCTTAGCGATAATCCGCTTGATGTAGATGATTTGCTTAAGACTCTTGGATTATACGAGCACAGACATAAACTGCCAAATCAGCTTTCAGGCGGACAGCAGCAGCGTACCTCAATAGGAAGAGCAATTGTAAAGAACCCGGATATCCTGCTTTGTGACGAGCCGACAGGTGCCCTTGATTATAAAACATCAAAGGAAATACTTAAGCTGATTGAAGAAGTAAATAAAAAATATAAAAGCACAATCGTTATGGTTACCCACAATGATGCAATAAAGAATATGGCAGACAGGGTGATAAAGCTTCGTGACGGACAGATTCGTCACAATATTGTAAATGAAAGCAAGCTTACGGCAGAAGAGCTTGAGTGGTAAGGAGGCAGTTTATGAAAAATCCATTATGGAAACGTATTCCTAAAGAACTGATAGCGGATATCGGAAAATATCTGGTGATATTTTTGTTTATGACAGCGTCCATCGGGTTTATATCGGGTTTTCTTGTTGCGGCAAACAGTATGGTTCATACATATAACAACAGCTTTGCGGATTATAATATTGAAAATGGACATTTTGAGCTTAAAGAGGAGATAACGGATGCGCTTGAAGATGCACTTAAGGATAAAGAGGTAAGTGTTTATGATATAAGTTATTATGATAAAACGGTAACAGGTATACAGGGAGCAGAAGCAGACAGTACCCTTAGAATATTTAAAGACCGTACTGAAGTAAACAAGGTATGTGTTATGGAAGGTAATCTTCCTGCCGCGGATAATGAGATTGCCTTAGACAGAATGTACGCAGAAAATAATGAGCTTGCGGTTGGAGATAAGATTCATGTAGAGGACAATGAATACACCATATCAGGTTATGTGGCACTTAGTGACTATAGTGCAATGTTTTCGAATAACAACGATACTATGTTTGATGCGACGTTATTTGGCGTAGCAATCGTAACAGATAACAGATATGAAAGCTATGACAAGAGCTTTATACATTTTCTCTATGCATGGAAATATGATAAAGATGAGCCTTCTGATGATACGGAGGAGAAGGAAGTATCAGAGACACTGTTAGAGACCATTTATAAGTATGGAGAAATTGAGGCCTTTGTACCAAGGTATCTTAATCAGGCGATTAACTTTACGGGAGATGATATGGGTAAGGACCGCTCCATGATGGCAACGCTTATGTATATTGTTATAGCCATTATGGCATTTATCTTTGCAGTTACCACAAACAATACCATATCGAAGGAAGCTGCAACCATAGGAACACTTCGGGCATCAGGTTATACGAGAGGAGAATTGCTGCTGCACTATATTTCCCTTCCGGTTTTTGTAACTATCGTTGCTGCAATTGTCGGCAACATTCTTGGTTATACTGTATTTAAAGAGGTTGCGGCTAATATGTACTATGGAAGCTACAGTCTTACGAAATATACAACTCTGTGGAATGCGGATGCTTTTATTCTTACGACGGCAGTTCCTATCGTAATCATGCTGGTAATTAATCTTTTTATAGTAGGCAGAATGTTAAAGCTTTCACCGCTTCGGTTTTTAAGACGTGATTTGTCCAGAACCAAGAGAAAAAAGGCGGTTAAATTGCCACACTTCAAGTTCTTTAACCGATTTAGGATAAGGGTTATCTTACAGAATATACCGAACTACATTATGCTTATTGTGGGTATATGCTTTGCCGATGTATTGCTATTATTCGGGCTCATGATGCATCCGTTGCTCGACCATTTTCAGGAAGAGACGATTGAAAATATGATAGCCGAATATCAGTATGTACTGAAGGCTCCTGTGGAAACGGCAAATGATAAGGCGGAGAAATACTGCGCTGCGACCCTCAAAATAGACGATAAAGAGAATGAAGGAGAAGAAATAACAGTATTTGGTATAAAGGAAGACAGCGAATATTTTTCACATGCATTACCGACGGACGGGGTTATCATTTCGGATGGATATGCCGAGAAGTATAAGCTGAAAGAGGGCGATAAGATTAATCTTAAGGCATTATATACGGATGATACCTATTGCTTTACGATATCGGAAATATGTACCTATCCGTCCGTGTTATCCGTATTTATGCGCGAAGAGGATTTTAAGGATGTTTTTGAAAAGGATGAAGAATATTTTACCGGATATTTTTCAGACGAGGAATTGGGTGACATCGATGAAGCATATATTGCAACAAAAATTACGCGAGAGGATTTGACAAAGGTGTCAAGACAGCTTGACAGATCCATGGGAGAAATGTTTTATCTCTATGATGTATTTGCCGTTGTAATGTTCATATTGCTTGTATACCTGCTTACAAAGCTTGTTGTGGAAAGAAACACGGTGCCTATTTCCATGACAAAAATTCTTGGCTATGAAAACCGCGAGATAAATAAGCTGTATCTTACTTCAACTACGGTAATGGTCGTGATATCCTCCGTATTGGGAATCATAGTAGCAAGGTTCATAATTGGCTATTTGTATTTTGCCATGATGAAGGATTTTGTAAGCGGCTGGCTTGTTATGTGGATAAAGCCGGGTATATACATTGAAATGTTTATTCTTAGCATATTATGTTATGCATTTGTTTCAATATTCCAGATGAGAAGGATAAAAAAGATTCCTATGGATGAAGCACTTAAAAACGTGGAATAATGCGTAATTAAAAAATTTGTAAAAACTCTGCTTGCTAAAGTTATGCAGTCTGTGTGATAATGAAAGCTGGTGTAGCTACCGAGTGGCGCATATAGCAGCACCGATATTAACGAAAGAAGGAGAGTGTAGTATGAATCAGGAGAAAGCTGCAATTTATGATGCAAGGAGTTTGGGAGTGCCGAAGATGCTTTTGCTGGGACTTCAGCATATGTTTGCCATGTTTGGTGCAACCATACTTGTGCCAATACTTGTCAATGGTTATTTTGAGGGAGAAGGATTATCTATTCAGGTAACACTTCTTTGTGCAGGAATAGGTACGTTGTTCTTTCATTTGTGTACCAGATTAAAGGTGCCTGCATTCCTTGGTTCCTCGTTTGCGTTCCTTGGGGGCTTCTATACGGTGTCTCAGCTTAACACAGGTATTTTTAAGAGTATGACAATGGGAGAAAAGCTTCCATATGCCTGCGGAGGTATTGTGGTAGCTGGTGCACTTTATCTTGTACTGGCACTTATTGTTAAGCTTGTTGGGGTAAAGCGTGTTATGAAGTTTCTTCCGCCTGTTGTAACAGGACCTATTATTATATGTATTGGTCTTAGTCTTGCGCCTTCTGCCGTAAATAATGCAAAGACAAACTGGATCCTTGCTATTTTGGCATTTGCAGTTATTCTTGTATTTAATATATGGGGAAAAGGAATGTTCAAAATTATTCCGATTCTCATGGGTGTTGTGATATCCTACGTTGTAGCTTTTATTTTATATAAGTGTGGGGTACATAACCCTGACGGTTCCGCTATTTTAACATTTTCAGAAGTTGCAAAGGCGGACTGGGTAGCTTTGCAGCCGTTTCGGATATGTAAATTTAATTTGACGGCTATACTTGTTATGGCTCCTATCGCTCTTGCAACCATGATGGAGCATATAGGAGATATATCAGCTATTTCGGCAACTACAGGTAAAAACTTTATTTCAGACCCGGGGCTTCACAGAACACTTATCGGTGACGGTTTGGCTACATCCCTTTCGGCAGCTTTTGGCGGCCCTGCAAATACCACTTATGGGGAAAATACAGGTGTTCTTGAGCTTAGTAAGGTGTATGACCCAAGGGTGGTAAGACTGGCAGCAGTATATGCCATTTTACTGAGTTTTTCTCCAAAGGTAGCAGAATGTATCGGTTCTCTTCCGGCATCCATAATAGGTGGTGTCAGTTTCATGCTGTATGGTATGATTTCTGCGATTGGCGTGAGAAATGTAGTAGAAAACAAGGTTGACTTTACGAAGTCAAGAAATCTGATTGTTGCAGCAGTAATATTAGTTAGTGGTTTGGGATTTGGCGAAGGAATAACATTTACAATAGGAGAAACCTCTATTACCCTTACAGCGCTTGCTATAGCTGCCATACTTGGAATTGTATTAAATGCCATTCTTCCGGGCAAGGATTATGAATTTATTGAGAATCCTGCGGAGCCGGAAGTGGGAAAATAAACATAAAAATATAATAGAAATCATTAAGAGCAGAGTTTTCATTAAGCTGTTGGTTTGGTGAATACGCTGCTCTTGTTTTTGAGGAAATTAAAAAATAGAGTTCGTGGGGATGGATAAGAGAATTTCTAACATAAAATTAATGCGGATTTTCCGTTTCTTTGTTATAATAGAAGTAATTAGCTTTTTACATTTGAAAGAAATTTTAGGAGTCTGATATGATGAAGAGAATATTTAGGGGATGGCTCGCGGTTGCTATAACTGCTGCATTGATAACGGGATATGGAGATATAGGATTCGTCTATGGAGCAGAGGAAGGCACAGAAGCTACAGCCGCAGCAGTGCAATCTACAGAAGAAGCAGCTGAGACGGAAAAAGCTGCTGAGACAGAAGAAAATGCTGAGACGGAAGAAGCTATAGATGAGGCTGCTGAGACAAACGAGGCTGCTGAAGTAGAGGAAATCATGGAAGAGGCTGACAGCGCTCTTGAGATGGCTGATTTAATCAGCGTGGATGAGACATTATCCGAGGTTGATATATATACGGCGAATTCCAGGTTTGCACTTAAAAGACTGATTCTTATTGCTGGCGATTTGCAGGAGACATATGGTGCAACTGACATAGTATATTACGATGAATATGACGAATATGTGCTTACCTTTGCAACTGTTGATGAGACGGAACAGGCGTATTATCGTATCCGGGAGGCTTACGGAGAGGATAGCTGTTTTCCTGATGAGATTATTGAAGCGGATGATGCGCTTATGGATATAGAGGGAATAGAGCCTGCAGATGCCTTGTCATGGGGGATATCCTATATGGGTATGGACTATCTGAAGGCGGAATATGATTACTATGATATAAATCAAGAAGTAACGGTTGCAATCATTGACAGTGGTATTAATCCATACCACAATATATTTGATGGCAGAATAGATACGGCAAATAGCTATAATTTCTATTCGGGAAATAGTAATTATATTGACAATATGGGGCATGGCACCCATGTATCTGGTATTATAGCAGGCGCAACACCGGAAAATGTTCAGCTTATGGTGCTCCGCTGTTTTGATAATGGGCAAACTTCTGCACTGGGAATTTTGACGGCACTTGAACATGCAATAGAAACAGATGCGGATGTTGTAAATATGAGTCTGGGCTGGAACGGAACAAATGCAGAGACATATACATTTCTGGATGAGCTAATAGACAGGGCGGTATCCGAAGGGATAGTTATATGTTGTGCGGCAGGAAATAATAAGACGGATGTAAAGTATTCATATCCTGCAAATAACCCTCAGGTACTTACGGTTGCAGCGATAGACAAGAGCGGTAAATTTGCAGAGACATATTCCAACTATGGCTCGACCGTAGATTATGCGGCACCCGGAACAAATGTATTGTCTAATTATCTGGACGGTGAAAAGGTAATGAGCGGTACATCCATGGCAACACCGCATATAGCGGCAGCGGTGGCATATATCAAGATGGTGGAAGAAGAGACAAGTTTCATACATGTAGAACAAAGATTGTCAGAATATGCAGTCGATTTGGGAGATTTCGGCTGGGATGAATATTACGGATATGGTTATGTAAATCTTCATACATATTTTGATGATATGAAGCTTCCGAAACGTGGAGAAGGAACAGTAGAGCCAAACCCGGATAAGAGACCGTGGCAGGAAAAGGTTACACCGATACTGAATTTTAAGAGCAAAACAGTAAACAAGTCGTATGGAAGTGCTGACTTTACAAATGAACTTTCAGATAACTCAGATGGTACTGTAAGCTATACATCCAGTGACACCAAAGTTGCAAGGGTCAATTCAAGTGGTGTCGTTCATATCGTCGGCTCGGGAAGCTGTACAATTACGGCCGAGCTGTCGGAGACGGATAAATTCTTTGGGAAGAAAGTATCGTTTATATTGAATGTTGCTAAGACGGATTTGACAAGAAAGACAATCAAGCTGTCTAAAACATCTTATACGTATCAGGGAAAGGCATGTAAACCGTCTGTTGTAATAAAAGGAATATCAGCTGCTAATTATACCGTGAAATATTCAGGTTATAACAGAGTAGGGACAGCCAAGGTGACTATAACAGGAAAAAATAACTGTACCGGAACGGTAGTCCTTACTTATAAGATAAATCTTGCAAAGGCAAAACTGAAATCAATAAATAATGCAGCGGAAGGGGTCAGCCTTAAATGGAGCAGGATAAAAGGCGCTACCGGCTACAGAGTATATAGAAAGACAGGTAATTCATCATATAAATGTATAGCGAAAATAACAAGCGGAACGAAGGTGTCTTATGTAGATAAAAAGGCGAAACCGGGAAAGAAATATAAGTATGTTGTAAAGGCGGTTAAGGGCAGTACGATTGGCGGTGCGGGCAACAGCAAATCCATAACCAGACTTGCTACAACAACTGTAAAGGCGGCAAATAAAGATGCGGGAATAAAGGTAAGATGGAATGCTGTAAAATATGCTACAGGATATAGGATATACAGAAAGACCGGTAATAAGAGCTATAAAATGATTGCAAATGTTAAAGCACCAAATACATCCTATATAGATACGAAAGCGGTGACGGGAACCTTGAACAGATATATTGTTGTTCCATATAGAGGAAAAACCAAGGCGGCAAAAAGTGCCGCTACGAGGGCGATAAGGAGAAGATAGACATTGGAGCAGGCTAAAACCAATCAGTATGAGCAGGAATATTTTACAAAATTACAGACTGCCATGGATGCAGATATTGAGCAGAGCCGTGCGGATATAGAATATAGAAGTAAGGCGATAAAAGCTCAGAAGAAATATATGCGTGACAGTCATGGGGATATGGATGATGAAGAGTTTCTGCAGAATATGCAGAATGTAAACAACGATACGTTGTTTGTAGAACATGCATCAAAGAGACTTGAACGTCTTGTTCGCCAGAGAGAAACCCCGTATTTCGGTAAAATAAAATTTATTTATGATGAAGATGGGATAGAAATACCTTTATATATCGGGATGAATGGTTACTTACGGGCAGGACAGGAAGAACCGTTGATATATGACTGGAGAGCACCTGTTTCAGATATGTATTATGACGGTGGTAAGGGGGCTGCATCATATAAATCTCCCGATGGAGAATTTTCAGGCATTATAACGGAAAAAAAACAATTTGATATCAGCAAAGGAAAGCTGCGAGAGATAGTGGATGTAGATGAAAATATAAATGATAGTGTGCTGATGAGCGCGTTGAGTAAAAACAGCAGTACAAAAATGAAAAGTGTTGTTGCAACAATACAGAAGGAGCAGAACGCTATCATAAGGAATACTACGGCATCACATCTTGTCGTTGATGGCAGGGCAGGAAGCGGTAAGACGGTTATTGCCATGCATAGGATTGCATGGCTGCTCTACAATAACAGAAAGAAATTAAAGGCGGATAATGTCGTAATCCTTTCTCCAAACGGTGTGTTTGGGGATTATATATCAGGTATACTTCCTGAACTGGGCGAGGATAATGTTCCGGAGAAAGAGTTTGATTCTCTTATGGAGGAGATTCTATTTGTAGATGAAGAATATGAAAATAAGCTGGAGCAGGCAGATGCAATATGTGAGCTTGCTGGTACAGCGCATCCGAGATTGAAAAATATCAGATATAAAATGTCAATAGAGTTTTTTAGATTGTTTCATGCGTATCTTGATGAATATATCAAAGGCATAAGCTTTAGAGATTTTCATTTTGAAAAGGTGGAATATACCAGAGAGCAAATTACGAAGATGTTTACGGACAGATTTGCCAGATATCCTGTGTATGAGCGGTTTGAAAAGATAGCATATTTTATAGCAGACCAGGTAGAGGATATTCAAAATAAGGATTTTTCAAATGAAAAAAAACAAAAAATGATTCAGCAGATTCAGCAGGAAATGATATATCAGTATGCAGAGAGAAATCTGGTGGAAATATACAGGCGTTTTCTGTCTACACTGGAAGAAGTGCATCCGCATATAACTGAGGTGACAAATATGTATGGAAAAATATGTTATGAAGACATATTGCCTATATTTTATTTACAGGTGTATTTCTACGGCTGTAATGCTTATAACAATATGAAACATCTTATTATAGACGAGATGCAGGATTACAGTATATTCCAATATGCTGTGCTGGATAGAATATTTAAGTGCAGGATGACAATATTGGGGGATCGCTATCAGGTGCTTTTCTACGATGAAAAGGAAACGGTAATTGATGTATTAAGAGAGGTGTTTGAAACAGGAAAAAGCAATTCCGGTTTTGAACTTAAGGAGCTTTTTGCTTCCTACAGATCTACCTGTGAGATTACCAATTATGCAAATCAGATACTTGGCAATGGCATGAAGGCGGCTGATGTGATAGAACGTCATGGCAGTGAACCGGAAAGAGTACAGTTTGCGGATGAAAAAACTGCGGTTTGCCATATAGCAGAGAAACTGCAATATGGTGAAATGGATGGCTATGACAATATCGCAGTGATATGCTATGATGAGGAACAGGCATATAACATATATAAACAGCTTGATGAATATACGGATGTTACCCTTCTTACCAGAATGTCGTCGGTATATACGGGTGGTGTAGTTGTATTGCCGAGATTTCTTGCAAAGGGAATGGAATTTGATGTGGCATTTGTATTGAACTGCACTTCTGAAGAAGAGAATGTCATCAACAGACAGTCGTTGTATATAGCATGTACCAGAGCACTTAATGAACTTTATATAATAGATATAGAAGACGGAGCCTGACATAATAATGAAATAGGGGAGTAATATGAAATGACGAATATATAACAGATGATGAAATGCTTTTCAGGATTATGCAGGATAAGAATATTCTAAAAGATTTGTGTGACAATATTAGATGTAATAAAAAACGGAATTTATTATGGTGCATATGAGGTTGCTAAGTCGAAAATAAATATAAATAGTGAATCTGTAGAAAGTAGGGACAAATATGGAGAAGATATATAAGGTAAAGAAAAAAGAAACATATATACCATCTTCCAATGGTAAGGATAAATTGCATGTGGTTGTGTGGGAACCACAGGGAGAGATTAAGGCTGTGCTTCAGATATCACATGGTATGATAGAGCTGATAGAACGGTATGACCGATTTGCCGGATATTTGGCAGAACGCGGAATACTTGTTGCCGGAAACGACCATTTAGGTCATGGGCTTACAGCTGCAAATAAAGATGATTTGGGTTATATGAATGCATATGACGGAAGCAAGGCAATCGTGTGCGACCTTCACAGGGTAACAATATGTCTTAAGAAGGCATATAAAGATGTTCCGTTTTTCCTGATGGGACATAGTATGGGTTCGTTTATGGCAAGAAGATATATGAGTGATTTCGGCTATGATAAGAAGCGTCCGTCCGCTTTTACTCCCCGTTCAAGTATTGATGGATTTATTTGTATGGGAAGCGGCAGTATGCCTGAACCGTTACTTAGGGTGGGCAAACTGGTTGTAGCGATTGAGAAGAGAAATCATGGTGAGCGGCATAGAAGTATGCTGATTAATGTCATGGCATTTGGAACATATAATTTTGGAATACCAAAAGAAACGAAAAAGAACGGAGTCGTCCGCGGACGCACTACGAAGGATTGGCTTACCAGAGATACCGACATGGTAGATGCGTATCTGCGTAATCCGTTTTGCCAGTTTTCCTTTACAATAAAGGGATATGAAACATTGTTTAATACTCTTTCATATATTCAGAAAACGGAAAATATAGCAAAGATTCCAAAGAATATTCCTGTGCTTTTTGTAGCTGGAGATATGGACCCGGTAGGCCATTATGGGAAGGATGTCAGAAATCTTTATAAGCTGTATGCGGAGCATATCAGCAACGACGTAAATTGTTATATCTATGATGGGGCAAGGCATGAGATATTAAATGAGCTTGAATATAAGAAAACACAAAAGGATATCTATGATTGGCTGATTAGCAGAGTGGAACGGCTGAAATGATGGTATAGAAGCTTTATAATCAGAGCAAATGAGTAGCTTATTTGTCAATGAAAGGAATCGACAGCATCAGAAATGCGACCGGCAAAGCGGTCGCATTTCTGATGCTGTTTTATTCATATAGGGCATGTGTTTGTTTTATAAGCTGATTTTCTTTTCAAGCAGCAGGCTGCTTCCTATAAAGCTGCATACGGTAACGGCTGCAAACAATAAATAAATTGGTAAATCACGTAAAAGCGCACTGCCGAAAGACGTGCCGGAGACCTTAATAGACGGCAGGTGATATGCAATTACAAAAACAGAAACAATAATTACAACAAATAGTAACAGGCTTACAAAACCTTTGCCCTTTTTGTTCTGGAGAGCCGTGGAGCTTAGGGATACCGCCAGATAACCTACTGTAACAATCATATAGAATTCCAGCAGGAAGGTAAATATAAAAGCACAAATACCGATAATGATATTTGATACTGAGGAGCCAAACATAGACAAGAACTCGTCCCCAAAGTCGATGTACATATCAAGACCGAATACGTTATTTGCAATATGGAAATCCAGAAATCCCAATCCACAGATTACAGCAAGGAGAATAACACCTGTGATAAGCGTGGAAAGCAGCTTTGAACCAAGTATTTTGAAACTGGATATCGGCGCCATGAATACAAGATAACCCGATTTGTTTTTCAAATCAGAGCTATAGGATATGATACCAAAAAGCAGTACAAATACATATGAAAATGAAGCAGCAATCATTAGAAATGAAGCAGCTGCTGAAGCATGTCCTAGACTGTCCAGACCATAGCAGGCTATAAGGAAATAGCATTCAAGTGCGGCAAATACACCAAGTACAATAAGCGGTGACAGAATATTTTTTCTCCATTCATATTTAAGCATTTTAAACATAACAAATCCTCTCCTTAAGCATATATTTCTTTATACATATCAACAATCGATTTTCCCTGGCTTTCCCTTAATTCCTCGGCATCGCCTGACAGTATACAACTGCCCTTTTTAATGAAGATTGCATAGTCGACAATTTTCTCTAATTCATCAACGAGATGAGAAGATACAATAACTGCTGTATCTTCTGACACGTTTGATATGATTGTATGAATGATTTTATCTCTTGCAATGATGTCTATTCCGTTTAACGGTTCATCCAGCATGACGATTTTGGAATTCCTGGACAGGGTTACTGCTATTTTAAGCTTCGCCATCATACCGGAGGACATTTCTTTTGCCTTCTGTTTTGGCTCCAAATCCATTTCGGAAAGAAGATACATGTATTTGTCGTAGTCGAAGTCGGTGAAAAAATCCTTGTAGTAATCCCCGATATCCATACAAGTCATATATCCGAAGAAATATGCTTCTGTAGGCATGTATGCGATATCAGCCTTTGATTTATAAGTGAGTGGTTTGCCATCAAGCGTAATATTACCTGAGTTTGGCTTTGAAAGGCCTGCTATCATTTTCATAAGTGTTGATTTACCACTTCCGTTTGGTCCAAGAAGAGCATAGATTTTACCGCTTTTTATTTCAATACTTAAATCTGAAACAGCAGTAGTGGTAAGATATTTTTTTACTAAATGTTCACATTTTAACATGGGAACGCCTCCTTTTATATTTGTGTTGCTATGGATGTTCTTTATAGAATGTATCAAGTAGGTTCATTATTTCTTCCTTTGTATAACCGAGAATAGATACACGTTCGGTAAATTCCAGTATTACAGTCTCCAGAAGTTCTTTTCTTAATTTGTCGACAAGAGCCTTGTCATCTGTTATAAATGTACCGATACCACGTCTGGTATAGGTTATTCCGGATGCTTCAAGCTCATTATATATTCTTGCAGCAGTATTTGGATTGATACTGTACATAACGGCAAGCTCTCTGGAGGATGGTAATTTACTGCCAAGTGGTAATTCTCCTTTTATTATTTTGTTTTTGATATCCTGTATTACCTGTAGATAAATTGGGATATTAGCCTTAAAATCCATAAATAAAACTCCATTCACAATTTGTACTAGAAGAATAGTACACTAGAATACTAGATATGTCAATACCTTTTTTAGAAATATTTGAAAATACAATACTATGGTATTTAAATCGGATAGATGATATACTTAAAAACGGAGAAAAATAATGTGCATATTGTTTTGTACAGAGGTGGGAGAATGAAAGAAAAGAGGAATACGTGGCAGAAGAATGTTATTTTTTCTGTTCTGAAAGAAATGCGGAGTCATCCTACGGCACAGGAACTGTATAACGAACTTGTGGCGAGAGGATATGGAATAGGAAAGTCTACAATATATAGGGTTCTTGCCGAGGCAGCAGATGAAGGTACGATAGAAAATGTATACACAATAGATAACAGAGAGCATTTTGACGGGGATACCAGTATGCATTATCATATGAGATGCAAAAATTGTGGCAGGATATATGACAGTTGCGTGGCATACAATAAAGACCTGACAGAGCTGTCTGTTATGGCAGATAAAGGATTTACGGTATTGACGCATAATCTGGAATTTGTATGTATATGTCCGGGATGTCAGTAATATCAGCGGATTTTTTGCTAAAACAGCGATTTGAACCGGAGAAAAGCAGCCATTCTAAGTAGTAAATCCTGTGGCAGTCTTCAAAATGTAGAAGCCGCAGGGATGAAAACAACATTGTCAGATTCCAAAAAGGATAGTAAGAGAAATATTACATAGGATTACATATGGTTTGGCAGCTATCCGCAGAGTGATAAGACGGGCAAAAAGAAGGACCCAATTAAATGGAGAGTATTATCCGTTGATGGAAATGATGCATTTGTTGCTGCAGACGGCATTCTGGATTATAAGGGCTATAATAACAAGTATGAAAACTCAATATGGAAGACCGGCAGCTATGCTTATTATAAGAAGAATAAATTACAGTCAACTTATACCGGAATTGTGAAGGATGGCTCTGTGAGGTATTATGTCAAAAACGGCAAGGCACAGATGAATGATACGGGCAGGATAACCTATAAAGGCAAGACCTATAATATAGTTAAGAGTAAAGTCCCAAAATTGTAATCATTGGCGAATCAAAATAAAGATATTAAAGATGAAATAACACCAGCGGACATGGATGTTTCAGGAAAGAAATATCCATGCCCGCTGCCTATTCTATAAAGAATTTTTTAATCATGTGTTTTGTATTGTTTTTTTTGTCGATTTTTGCTACAATTTCTGATGGTATAGGTTAAATTTAAGATTTTTTAATATTGTGGATATATAGGATGATTTCGATGTGCAATATATATATTGCTTTGGCTGTAGGGTTAATTTACTTCAGTCTTTATGAAAACAGCTATGGTATCAGACAGACTCCGTATTACTGTTTCAAATGGCAGGGTGAGCTGGAAGCCTGTCAATGAAAACCGACGAGCGAGTCTTGAACTTGACAGAATAGAATGGAGACCATAATGATTGAAAATGAGAAATGTATAACAGATAAAATGCAGTTTATGAGCAGGATTCTGACAATGGGTATTATCTTTGCGGATATGCTGATTTACATGCATATTGGGATGACTGTTAATGCCGCAGTAGTAGCGGGAACGGAAGATGGTGCTGGGCAGAAGGAAATTCACAATCGTTACAGATTGTATATTAAAAACGGGAAGGTAACGTGGAAATGATATTTAGTTCATTAGAATTTGTATGTGTTTTTCTGCCTGTTGTTTTGGTAGTATACAGTATTATTCCGTCACTTAGAATGAAAAATGGATTGCTGATTATAGCAAGCCTGTTGTTCTATGCGTATGGAGAGCCTGTCTATGTATTGCTGATGATAGGCAGTGTTGCTGTCAATTATATATTTGCAAGGCTGATAGATGCAGGAAAGTATAAAAAAGCTTTTCTGATTATTAGTGTCATATTTAATCTGGGTGTGTTGGCTGTATTCAAATATACGGGTTTTATCCTTACGTCAATCAATGAGGTGCTGTCTGTGGAAATACCTGTACCGGAGATTTCGCTTCCAATAGGTATTTCGTTTTTTACGTTTCAGGCACTTTCATATGTGATAGACGTATATCGTGGAGATACGGAAGTACAAAAGAATTTCTTTAAAGTGCTGCTTTATATTTCTTTCTTTCCACAGCTTATTGCAGGGCCGATCATCAAATATCATGATATAAGTGGGGCACTGTCTGACAGAAAACAGAGCTTTGAAACGGTTGCATTTGGCATGAGACGTTTTATATTCGGACTTGCCAAGAAGGTGCTTATTGCCAATGCTGTGGGTGAGGCTGCGGATGTTCTGTTTCGCACGGATATTTTGCAGATCAATTTTGTCAGTGCGTGGCTCGCGGCAATCGCCTATATGCTTCAAATCTATTATGATTTCAGTGGTTATAGCGATATGGCAATAGGACTTGGTCAGATGTTTGGCTTTCAGTTTGCCGAGAATTTTCAGCATCCATATGCATCATCCAGCGTCAAGGAGTTTTGGCGCAGATGGCATATTTCACTTTCTACATGGTTTCGGGAATATCTTTATATTCCGCTTGGCGGAAACCGAAAGGGGAAGGCACGGACAGGTCTGAACAAAATAATCGTCTTTTTTATGACGGGTTTGTGGCATGGTGCAAGCTGGACGTTTGTGGTATGGGGGCTTTATCATGGACTGTTTCTTTTGGTGGAAGACTGGTTTAGACCGGCCAAAGCAGATGCAGTATCTGTAAGTCAGAATATAAAGCCGCTGGGCATAAAGAGATATATTTTTCGCATTTTAGGGCATATTTACTGTCTGCTGGTTGTCTGCATAGGCTTTGTGATATTTCGGGCAGAGGATATGCCACAGGCATTTTCCATGATAGGCAGAATGTTTGGATTAGGCAGTTTCTCGGACGGAAGTGTAAGTTTGATGTGGCAGCTGCTTACCCCATATTTTATTACTATGCTGATAGCAGGAATCCTATTTGCAGCACCGCTTCCCGCCCTTGCAAAGAGCGTAAAGAACAGATTGGCTTCTTCCGGAAATATGAAGACGAGGTCTGTTTTGTCAGCAGTAATGTATGCTGTTTCGATGCTGCTGCTTGTGTGGTGTATGCTGAGACTGTCCGGTAATACATATAATCCGTTTATTTATTTCAGATTTTAAAGGGAGGTTTATATGAAGAAAACATGTAAGCTTGTTTATATAGTTGTCTGTTTGCTGATTATGCTGCTTCCGTTTGCAGGAATGATATTTTGGAAAACAGATGATACAACGGAAAATAAAACGCTTGCCGAGATGCCGAAGCTTAAGACAGAGGGCGGAATCAATAAAGAATATCTGCCACAGCTCGGTGCTTATTTTGAAGACCATTTTGCGTTTCGTCAGTATATGATAGATGCAGATTCTAATATACAGGCAGGTATCTTTAAAACCTCGAATGTAGACAGTGTAATCGTCGGTACCGACGGATGGCTGTATTATGCATCAACGCTTGACAATTATCTGTCTAAGAACGGATTGAGTTCCCGTGGAGTATTTAATGCGGTTCATAATATGAAGCTGATGCAGCAGTATGTAGAGCAGCAGGGAGCAGAATTTGTCCTTACCATTGCACCAAATAAGAACAGTCTCTATGGAGAGAATATGCCATATTATTATCAGTATAATGCAGGTGAAACAGAAAACAGATTGTATGTAACCGAAGCACTTGAAAAGCAGCAGGTCAATTATGTGGACTTATATGAAGCATTTGAATCCAGCTCGGATATTCTCTATTTAAAGAGGGATTCCCATTGGAATAATGAAGGGGCGGTGCTTGCGTATCATACGATTATGGATGCATTTGGATTGGAGCATGAGCGTTATGAGACGGTTGAAGCAGTCCGTACCAAGGATTATATTGGGGATTTGAACAGTATGTTATATCCGATTAGCAGTAAGCCTGAGTGGAATATCACTTACCAGTATGAAGACCGCTTTTCCTATATAGGCAGTGACAATGTGGAGGATAGCTGGCTTGAGACGGAAAATGCCGAAAAGGAAGGCAGTCTGCTGATGTTCAGGGATTCCTTTGGAAATACGCTGATACCGCTGATGTCTAATGAATTTGGCAGGTGCTATTATTCAAAGGCGGTACCTTATAATATTGACCGATATATGAATGAATATCAGCCTGAAAAGGTTGTGGTAGAAAAGGTAGAGCGTAATATTGAGGAATTTGCCTCTATGCCGGCAGTATTTCAGGGACCTGTAGTTGATGGCGCCAATCCTGATGATTTTGCGGATGTAGCGGAGGAGGGAGAAGCTGCGGCAGGGGAAGTAACAGTCGGTACGGTTGATGAGACCGTAAATGAGAATTCAGAAATTGCAGTTAAGGTGGCTGATGCAAATATTTCTTTTTTTGCCATATCAGGAACGGTAGATGATGAATTGCTGGAAAGAGAGTCGTTAGTCTATATCAAGGTACAGGATGGAGACAAAAGCTCTTTATATGAAGCGTTTACAATATCAGATGAGAATGGAGATGGTGGCTATCTGCTGTATTTGGACAGAAGCAAAATAACGGCAGATAAGCTGGATATTACAGTATATGTGGTAAATGAAAATAGCATTGTGCCGATTTGCAGCGCTGAAATTGATATGAAAACAGTAGAAGAGTGAGGAACATATCCTTTGTAGTCGGAATCTGCCGGGTACATAAAATGGAGGTATGCAAAATGAAAAATTTGATAAAATTTGCTATATGCACAGCACCGTTGTTATTCCTTTCTGCATGTGGCGGCAGGGCGATAGAGGTATCTATTGTGGACGGACATACTACAACGATTGTAGAGGTGTCAAGCGGTGAAACGGTTGATGATATACTGACTGAGGCAGAGCTTTCCATTAAGAAAAAGGACTCGGTGAATCCTTCTTTTGATACCGTCATATCGGATGATGGTTCTGTAATAACAGTTACAAGAAACTGCATGGTAGAGGTGGCTTGTGATGATTCGGAGCCTGTGTCGGTTGAAATGGATGGCGGAACTGTAGCGGAGGCAATAGAAAAAGCCGGTATAACATTAGGAGAACATGATCTGATTAACCATGATATGGATATGTATCTGACAGACGGACTTGTGATAGAGTGTATACATAGAGTTGCGGTTAGTTTGACCGTTGACGGTGAGGAAAAGCAGCTTATTACATCGGCAAAAAATGTAGCGGGGCTGCTTTCGGAGTGTGATATTAAGCTGGGTGAAGATGACAGAATCAATGTAGCTGATGATGCTCTGCTTGCGGAAAATGACAGTATCGTTATAGAACGTGTAAATGTGAAAACCGTTACAGAAAAGGAAGCAGTGGCTTTTGCGACAAAAACGGAATATTCAAGTACCTTGTATCAGGGACAGTCCTCTGTGAAGCAGGAGGGCGTAAACGGTGAAAAGGAAGTAACCTATGAAGTAACATATGTAGATAATGTTGAGGAAAGCCGCAAACAGGTAAGTGAGGTCGTGACAAAGGAGCCTGTTGATGAAATTATTCTTCAAGGGACAAAGAAGAAGGCTTCCAGCGGCAAGACGGTAGTGTCGAGAGAGCAGGTATATGATTGTGATGGTTCGGGGCATGGCTATTGGATTATTACCTATTCTGACGGAAGCGTGTCTTATGAGGATTTTTAGGGTATTAAATGAATAGATTACTAAGGCAACAGAACCAATCATGTATATAATAAGGAAAAATATTGCTGAATATGGAGGGAGTATAGAATGTATAAAATTAGTAAGCTAAAAAGCATATGGATGTTGGCCATTTTATTTATTTGCTTCTGCATGCTATTCAAGCTGGATGTAAAAGCAGCAGACGGGTATGAGATTAAAATGGATGATTCCGGACAGCTCACCTGTTATTATGACGGAGAACAGATGTACAATTCCAGGGTGGCAGTAAAGGTATCGGGAAATAGCTATAAGGTAGTAAAGCCGGGAACATCAGGAAGTGATATATATTATTTCGGAGGAAATGGTATTGGGAAGAAATTGACCTCTACACGTTTCATGCAAATCTCATATGCCGGTAAAAAACAAGTATATTATGCGAAACAAGGTGTTATACAAAAGAACAAGATAGTTGGAAGCACCCAAGAAGGTTATTATTACGTTGATAAAGACGGGGTTCGTATTAAAGATAAAACCTATGTTATAACAAAAAATGAAAAGGGCAAATTGGTATGCTATTACAAGGGAAAGCTGCAAAAAAATATAAGAATTGCTGTTAAGGTAAGCGGTAATAGCTATAAATCGGTTAAACCCGGTACAAAAGGAAGCAGAATTTACTTATTTAATAAAAATGGTATTGGAAAAAAAGATACCGGAACGCGGTTTGTTACAATAGCTTATCAGGGGAAGAAGAATAAATACTACATTCAAAAAGGAATTATACAGAAGAATAAAATTGTAGGAAGCAAAAAGACAGGCTATCAATATGTAGACGAGAATGGAGTATGCGTAACGGATAAGACAACGAAAGCAGCAGTTGATTTTGTCATAAAGCATACATCAACATCAGATTCTGCAGAAACAAAGCTGAAAAAATGTTATATATATCTGTCAAGCTATTTTAAGTATAAAAGAGTATATGATGTCAGTAAACTATATCCTAAAGCCGGTGATATAGATGACATAGCATATGAAACATTTAGTACCAAGCAGGGAAATTGCCATAGTTTTGCAAGTGCATTTGCATATATAGCAAGGGTTTTGGGATATACCAGCCGTGTAGATGTAGGTATGTGTCATGGTTCCGGACCTGGAGCATCAAATGGTTGGTCACCTCACGGATGGGCGGAGGTATATATAGACGGAAAATGGTATTACTTTGACCCGGATTTGGATTTGTATACAAGCAGTCATACACAATATTATAAAAAAGGAGAATTCTATTATCAAGTAAAGTGGAAGCTGCTGAGTTATACGAAGAATGGCAGCATAAAATGGAAGACTGATAAATAGACGTCTATAATAATATAAATTCAAAAAAGCAAAAACGAATACTCCATATCATAAGATGATTATAACTCTATCAAAAGTCTTATGGTATGGAGTATTTGTATTGAGACGTTATAGTCGGTTTATTTTACTGTATTGTTATTATTCCCTTCAGCGTTAGGACTGTCAGTATTTTCTTCTATTACGGTTGATATTACTTTGGCAGATTTTACCGGTCCGGTAGTATCTACCATAGGGTTCATGATAATAGAATTCTGACTCTGGGATGGCAGGACTACGGTCTGTCCGAGTATTGAACGGCGATTGCGCTCTTCCTTATCATCGGTAATAAAAGGCTCTGTTTTTACAGGAGCAAATCCTTTCATTTCTGATTTCCTGCCTGTCGTTTTATCGTCATCACCTTCATAATCAGAATCTTCATCAGCGAAATCCTCATCATCTGATGTACCTTCCAAATCTTCAAAATAAGCAGGGTCAATGTTCAAATCAAAACAGACCTCACTGTGACCGACCTCGTCCAGACAGTCGTTATAAATTTTTGCCTTGTAGACATTTTTCAGTTCTTCTATCAGCGTTGCATCTTCATATTTTAACTGTTCAAGTATATTTGCAATGATGATGCCTTGAAATTCGTCACTCCATCCGTCTTCCAGCTTAACTACAATGCCAAGCTTGCGGCTCTTGATTGCCAGACAGATGACGCCTCTTGAGCCATCCTTCATCAAAAGGTCAGGATTTTTGTTTACATAGTAAGATGGTGTATAAAAGTCATTTATTTTCTCAGGATGTTCATTTATACATTCAAAGTTGTATTTTATTACATCGGTCAGCTCCTTTGATAAATTGAACGGGTCTGCCAGCTTTGCGTATGCCAGAGCAATACTTCTCATTGGCAGGGCAAATACAGGAACGCCACAGCCATCTGTTCCGAGATTGATTTTATAAGTAGGAGTCTGGCTTAGCATGGAAATAAATGACAAAATCTGTGTCTGGACAGGGGAAGATGGCTTCTGATAGCCTGAAACCTTACCTGTCAGCTCTTTTTGTAGCATCATAAGACTGAAATGCTTACCTGAGCAGCAGTGTTGAAGCTTGCTTTTGCCTTCTTCAGGATGAAGCCGGTTTCCCTTTGACAGCTTATCAGCAAGAAATGACCCTGAAATGGAATGGGAAGGATTCATAATCATATCTTCGGGGTCAATGCCTGTCTTTTCTGCAATATCGTGTAATGTATACATATGATGTGTGCTTCCCCAGTGAGATGAATTTAATATTGCCACCTCTTCCTTAGTCAGGTTGTATTTTTCGTGAAGTCCTGCAAGAAGAGTAGGAAGCACTTGGATTGGTTTACTGGCAGAACGCATAAATGTCTGCTTCTCAATATCACCTATATAAGCGATGGTTTCGCCGGTTGATGCCACAATGGCTATTGAGCCACGGTGTATATTTTCAACCACGTCACCTCTATATTCCTTAACTAATATTTCTGACATATCTTTTCTCCTTTGCATTTACTGCCTTTATTATAACTGTAGTATTTGTGAAATTCAATGAAATTAGTCAAAAATACGATGAATATGGACATGATGATAGAATACAAGTGATTAAAATATCTTTGCTGTCCTTTGTTAATGATAGTTATCAATGATGACCAATAGGATAATCTTAGTGAAGATGCAGTATTGAAGCAGCGGGAAGGCAAGATGATAATCATATGGGATTTGCGAAGAAAGAAATATCGGAGAGGGCTGAACATCATACTATTGTAAGGGCATTGGCATAATGAGATGAACGGATTTTTTACCTAAAGTAGAAATAAAAATTATTAATTATTTACTCGGATTTTGTATTCTGACAATTATTATGAGTGAAAAATGTTTAAAAATTTCCCGTTTTTTTTATTTTTTTTGTGAAATTGCATAAAAAACTTTGCTTCTTGGAAAATTGATGCTATAATGAATTTATATTACGCACGAAGGGGTGACTTTATGATTAAAAAAGAGATGATCGCCATGCTTTTAGCTGGAGGACAAGGCAGCCGTTTAGGTGTTCTTACCTCAAATCTTGCAAAGCCGGCAGTAGCATTTGGCGGAAAATACAAGATTATTGATTTCCCGTTAAGTAACTGTATTAATTCGGGAATTGATACGGTTGGTGTATTGACACAGTACAGACCGCTTAGACTGAATCAGCATATCGGTATCGGTATACCTTGGGATTTGGACAGAAATATAGGTGGTGTTACGGTACTTCCTCCATATGAGAAGAGTGATAATAGTGAGTGGTATACAGGAACTGCGAATGCTATTTATCAGAATCTTGAGTTTATTGATTACTATAATCCTGAGTATGTTCTTATTCTTTCAGGTGACCATATTTACAAGATGGACTATGAGCATATGCTTGACTACCATAAGTCCTGTAATGCGGATGTGACCTTGGCTACATACCAGGTTCCGTGGGAAGAGGCAAGCAGATTTGGTGTTGTTATAGCTGATGATAATGGTGTTATATCCGAATTTGAGGAGAAGCCGGCAAATCCAAGAAGCAATAAGGCTTCTATGGGTATTTATATCTTTAGCTGGAAGGTTCTTCGTGAAGCACTTGTTACAATGAAAGACCAGCCGGAATGTGATTTTGGTAAGCATATTATTCCATATTGCCACGGTAACGGAAAGAAAATCTGTGCTTATGATTTCAAGGGCTATTGGAAGGACGTAGGAACGCTTGGCTCGTACTGGGAGGCAAATATGGAACTGGTTGATATCGTTCCTGAATTCAATCTGTATGAGGAGTTTTGGAAGATATACACTAAATCCGATGCAATACCGCCGCAGTACATTGATGACGCAAGCAAGGTAAATCGATGTATAATAGGTGAAGGTACGGAAATCTATGGCAACGTAGAAAACTCGGTTATCGGTTCCTGTGTAACGATAGGGGAGGGCGCCGTAGTAAAAGATTCCATTATTATGAATGGTGTAACCATAGGTGATGGCGCATATATCGATAAAGCAATTATTGCCGAAAATGTTGAGGTAGGAGCTAATACCAAGCTTGGTATAGGCGAAGAAGCTGTAAATGAAATGAAACCTCAGATTTATTCATTTGGACTTGTTACTATTGGTGAGAACTCAGTTATTCCTGAGGGTGTTACAATTGGCAAGAATACTGCAATATTTGGTGTTACAGAACCGGTTGATTATCCGGATGGGGCACTGAAGAGTGGTGGCAGTATTATAAAGGCAGGTGAGTAGACATGAGAGCATTAGGTATAATATTAGCAGGCGGAAACAGTAATAAGATGGGAGATTTATCGGCTAAAAGAGCTGTTGCTGCCATGCCTATTACAGGAAGCTATAGAGCGATAGACTTTGCACTTTCAAATATGACGAATTCTCATATTAAGAAGGTTGCTGTGTTTACACAGTATAATACACGTTCATTAAATGAGCATTTGAATTCCGGAAAATGGTGGGATTTCGGAAGAAAACAGGGAGGATTATATATATTCACTCCTACAATTACCTCGGAGAACAGTTATTGGTATAAGGGTACAGCGGATGCGTTATATCAGAATATCAATTTCCTAAAGGAAAGTCATGAACCGTATGTAGTAATTGCATCAGGAGACGGTATCTATAAGTTGGATTACAATAAGGTTCTTGAGGAACATATCAGTAACGGTGCTGATATTACAGTTGTATGCAAGGATTTGGCCCCTGGCGAGGATGATGTGAACAGATTTGGTGTTGTCAAGATGGACGGTGACGGAAGAATCGTTGAATTTGAGGAGAAACCGCTTATTGCAGGTACAAATACTGTTTCCATTGGTGTATATGTAATCAGAAGAAGACAGCTGATTGAGCTTCTTGAGACATGTGCAAATGAAGGAAGAATTGATTTTGTAAGAGATATTCTTGTAAGATATAAAGGTGTTAAGAAGATTTATGGTTACAAGATGGATACGTATTGGAGAAATATAGGAACGATAGATTCATATTACAGAGCTAATATGGATTTCCTGAACAAGGATGTTAGAAATTATTTCTTCAGACAGCATCCGGATATCTATTCAAGAGTTGAGGATCTTCCACCGGCAAAATATAACGGTGAGGCGGTTGTTAATAACAGCCTTATAGCAAGCGGCTGTATTATAAATGGAACAGTAGAGAATTCTGTATTGTTCAAGAAGGTATATGTGGGAAATAATTGTGTAATTAGGAATTCAATTATTCTTAATGATGTTCACATTGGCGATAACTCAATTATTGAGAATTGTATTGTTGAAAGCAGGGATACGCTTCGTGCAAATACAATACATCAAGGAGACCCTGACAATATAAAGGTTATTGTTGAAAAGAATTTCAGATACGCATTGTAAGATAAGTATTAAGGGGGTAAGCAAATGCAGATTACTGATGTCAGGATAAGAAGTGTTGAAAAAGAAGGTAAGATGAGAGCAGTAGTTTCAATAACGATTGATGATGAATTTGTTGTTCATGATATAAAAATTATTGAAGGCGATAAGGGAATGTTCATTGCAATGCCAAGCCGTAAGGCTGCTGATGGGGAATATAGAGACATTGCACATCCGATTAACACTGAAACAAGAGAACGATTGCAGCGAATGATACTTGATAAATATCAGGCATCACTTGAGGAGTAGGTAGTTATGGAAGCCAGTTATTGCCTCGTGGAGGCAGTGACTGGTTTTTCAATTCTTTTCTGAGACAGGATAGAATAATTTATGCGCTTATAAAGCATAGAGTTTCTGATTTTCATAATAAGGAGTAAGGATATATTGAGGGAGAATAATAAAGAGAATATGTATAGGAAAGAATGGACAGGAATAATCAATAAAAGAAAAAAGCTATCAGACAACAAGGGCTTTTCTCTTGTTGAGCTTATAATTGTTATTGCAATTATGGCGATACTTGCCGGAGCGTTGGCGCCGGCACTGATTAAATATATAAAAAGAAGCAGAAAACAGTCTGATGTAAATACTGCGCAGGAACTGGGGAAAGCGGTTGAACGGATAATTGCTTCAGATGAGGAGTGGACGAATGGTTCTACTACGAAGACCTATGGTGAATGGTTTTTGTATAGTAATGGTAGTACATGGAATAAAACGGTAACGGATGATGATGGTAATACATATACTATTTATTGCATTGCCCAGTGGATTCAAGGCTATAACGGTGGAGCTATTTTTAATGGTGGTTCAAATGAACATAATGGATTATGCACGGCAATAAACAGTGAATTGGGGAGCCCTAATATAACCTTAAAATACAAAAAAGACTCCAGTGGTAATGCATTGGATAAGTATTATATATGCAGACGGAATGACACGAATATGGTTGAAGTGTGGGTTGGTTCCAGTACTGCAGCAGGTCAAGGCGGAACGCCGTTGCATAAGTTGTATCCGAATGTTTGTGATGAGTATACGGATTAATGAAGAATCAGAGGATTGGCGGGAATCAGGTTTTATGATTCCTGCTTTTCTTGATTTTCCATAAGAAATGTGATGTAATAAATAATATTTAATAGTAGAGACAAGAGATATCTGATTTAATAGCAGGTATTATTTGTCATAGGGGATTATGAGTTTATATAGGAGGAAACAGATGCTAAAAGCAATAATTCTTGCAGCAGGCAAGGGAACAAGGATGGAATCAGAAAAACCAAAGGTAGTTCATAAGGTACTTGAAAAGCCAATGGTTTACTATTCAATAGAGGCAGCAAGAAAAGCAGGTTGTGAACAGATATGTGTAATTGTGGGTTACAAATCAGATGAAGTAAAAGAGAGTATTTCTGAGACCTATAGGAATGAACCGGAATTGGAGAAAGCGTTAGATAATATCAGTTATGTTTTCCAAGAGGAACAGTTGGGAACAGGACATGCTGTAAAATGTGCGGCTGACTTTATAGGCACAGGGGGTGATGTTGTTATTCTTTGCGGAGATACCCCGCTTGTTACGGAAAAGACCTTTGAGAAAGCTGTTCTGCAGCATAAACAGGAAAATAATGGTGTGACGGTTATTTCGGCAATTTTAGATGAGCCGTTTGGATATGGAAGAATCATTCGTGATGAAAAGGGATTATCGAAGATTGTGGAGCAGAAGGATGCAACACCACAGGAGCAGGCGGTACATGAAGTGAATTCCGGTATGTATATATTTAAGTGTGATGCCCTTTTAAGGGCACTTTTCATGCTTACAAATGATAACATTCAGGGAGAGTATTATCTCACGGATACAATAGAGATTATTAAAAATATGGGACTTTCTGTTGATGCAGTAGCCATGGAAGATGCAGATCAGATTAAGGGTGTAAATACGTTGGAGCAGTTGGCAGAGGCTGAGGATATAATGAAAAAACGATGGATGTAGAGTAATAAGGAGATAGGCAGATTATGAAAATAATAGTTGGTCTTGGAAATCCGGGAGCCCAATATGCCGGGACCAGACATAATATAGGTTTTTCAGTTATAGATGAGCTGGCTGAGAAATATAATATAACACTTGATGAAAAAAAGCATAAGGCCATATTCGGCAAAGGCATCATAAAAGGAGAGAAGGTCATTCTTGCCATGCCCCAGACATTTATGAATTTGAGTGGTGAAAGTGTCAGGGCGCTTTTGGATTATTATAAATGTGATACGGAAGATATGATTGTTATTTATGATGATATCGATTTGGCTGTAGGCAAGCTGCGTATCAGAGAGAAAGGCAGTGCCGGCGGACATAACGGAATGAAAAATATTATTCAGCATCTTGGCAGTCAGAATTTTGTAAGAATCAGAGTCGGTGTTGGAGAGAAGCCGAAGAATATGGATTTGGCAGACTATGTATTGTCCCGATTTGGTAAAGAGGATTTGCCATTTATAAGGGAGAGTTGTACAAGGGCATGCGAAGCGGCTGCATTCATAATATCTGATGGAACCGCAGCTGCCATGAATCGGTTTAATGGTGCTTAGGCTGAACATATATTGCTAAACGAAATATGGCAGGAACAGCCTGGGTATTATGAAATAAATTTAAGGATGCATAATGGCGAGAGAGGGATAAAATGAAAACACTTTTTGAGAGCTTGCATCAACTGAATAAATACCAGCAGGTTATGGGATATCTGGAGAAGGATGGATGCTGCAGTATCATCGGACCTGATGAAACAGACAGAGTCTTTCTGATGGAGGGATTTTCAGAGAAGGCAGTAACCAGACTTGTTGTAACACATGATGAAAAAAGGGCCAATCAGCTCTATGAGGATTTTCGTTTTTATGACAGAAATGTATTTATATATCCTTCAAAGGATATTTTGTTTTTTAGTGCAGACATTCACGGAAACGCCATATCAAGAAGGCGTATGGAAATATTCCGCAGGCTGATTTGTAAAGAGCCGTGTACAATTATTCTTACAGTAGACGCACTGCTTGATAAGATTCCGGAGCTTTCCTATATCGAGAAGAAGGTTGTTAAGCTGCACACAGCAGATGAGATAGATGTGGAGAAGCTTAAAGAATGTCTGGTAGAGATGGGATATGAGAAGACTGACAGTGTAGACGGAGTGGGACAGTTTGCCATAAGAGGCGGGATAATTGATATTTTTCCGCTTACAGAAGAATGTCCATACAGGATTGATTTGTGGGATACGGAAATAGATACCATAAAAAGCTTTGATGTTGAAAGTCAGCGTTCAATAGAGCCGACAGATGAACTGGACATTTATCCGGCAGGTGAGATGGTGCTATCGAAAAGGCGTATAGCAAATGGTATAAAGAAGATAGAAAGAGAGAAAAAAGAATATGCCGCACAGCTTAAATCGGCATTTAAAACGGAGGCGTATGCCAGAATTAATCGTGTGGTGGAAAGCCTGAAGGAGCAGCTTGAGGAGTTTAATGCATCTGCCAGTGTAGATGGTTATGTGGATTATTTCTATGGCAAGACGGTTTCGTTAATTGACTGTCTGCCGAAGGGTTCATTTGTAATTGTAGATGAACCCCGGAAGGTAGCTGCCAAAGGTCAGAAATACTATGACAGCTTTATGGAGAGCATGAAGAGCAGGCTGGAAGGCGGTTATATATTGCCTAATCAGCTAAAATTATTATTTGACTTTGGCTATATTGCAAATGCCATGACAGACCACAGTCTTCTTACATTTGCCATATTGCCGCAGGCAGATGACGCTATTAAAGAAAAAGGAAGAGTGGAATTTGAGAGTAAGTCGGTTGTTTCATATAAGAACAGCTTTGATTTGCTGATATCCGATATAGAAAAGTGGAAGAAAAAGAACTACCGTATCATTCTTGTATCACCCTCTGCAACGAGGGCGAAGCGGCTTGTGGATAATCTGATGAATAATGATGTTACCTGTTTTTTCTCGGAGAAGGCGGAAAGGGCTTTGACAGAGAGAGAGATGATGGTAACTACGGGAAGACTACGGTCGGGATTTGAATTTCCTGAAATGAAGCTGGTGGTTATCAGTGAAGGTGATATCTTTGTTTCGAGGGGCAGTAACAGGCGAAAGACAAAGATTAAGAGCCCGTATGCAGGCGAGGTTGTAAAAAGCTTTGCCGATATCAGCGTGGGTGACTATGTAATTCATGAAAAATATGGCGTGGGTATCTATAGAGGAATTGAAAAGGTTGAGATAGACCGAGTTGTAAAGGACTATATAACCATAGAATATGCAGGTGGCGGCAAGCTGTATGTACTTGCCTCCGAAACGGACAGTATTCAGAAATTTTCAGATAAGGAATCCCGCAGACCTAAAATCAATAAGCTTGGAACAGGTGAATGGGAGAAAACAAGAAGCCGTGTAAAGAATCATGTGGCATCGATTGCGAAGGATTTGGTAGAGCTTTATGCAAAGCGACAGTTACAGCAGGGATTTTCATATTCTCCTGATTCCGTATGGCAGAGAGAGTTTGAAGAGCTTTTCCCATATGAGGAGACAGAAGATCAGCTTAAAGCAATCAATGATATAAAGCAGGATATGGAAAGCAAAAAAATTATGGATAGGCTTATATGTGGTGATGTAGGCTATGGAAAAACGGAGATAGCAATACGAGCCGCATTTAAGGCTGTAGGTGACAGCAGACAGGTTGCATATCTTGTACCAACGACAATTCTTGCCCAGCAGCACTATAATACCTTTAAAGAGCGTATGAAGGATTTCCCTGTGGATATCCGTCTGTTGTGCAGATTTTGCACTGCAAAGGAAATAAAAGAGACCATAAAGGATTTGAAGACGGGAAGAGTCGATATTGTAATAGGAACGCACAGACTGTTATCAAAGGATGTGGATTTTAAAAATCTGGGACTTTTGATTATAGATGAGGAGCAGCGCTTCGGCGTAACCCACAAAGAGAAAATCAAGCAGTTAAAGACAAATGTGGATGTTTTGACGCTTACTGCGACACCGATTCCCAGAACGCTTCATATGAGCCTTATCGGAATACGTGATATGAGCGTTTTAGAAGAAGCACCGGTAGACAGGCGTGCGATTCAGACCTATGTTCTTGAGCATGATTATGAATTGGTAAGGGAAGCAATAAGGCGTGAATTGGCAAGAAACGGACAGGTATATTATGTCTACAACAAGGTAAATAATATAGAGGAAATAACCAGAGAGCTTATTCAAGTCGTGCCGGAGGCTCGTATTGAGTTTGCACATGGACAGATGAATGAGCGTCAGCTCGAGGATATTATGTACCGGTTTATCAATCGTGAGATAGATGTACTGGTTTGTACTACAATTATTGAAACGGGACTTGATATTCCAAATGCGAATACCATGATTATTCACGATGCAGACAAGTTCGGTCTTGCACAGCTTTATCAGCTCAGAGGAAGAGTCGGACGTTCTGACAGAAATGCATATGCGTTTCTTACTTATAAGCGGGATAGGTTAATTAAGGAAACTGCTGAAAAGAGACTTAAGGCAATCCGGGAATTTACGGATTTGGGTTCAGGTATAAAGGTTTCCATGAAGGATTTGGAGATTCGGGGGGCCGGGAATATACTTGGTGCCGACCAGTCGGGACATATGGAAACTGTCGGATATGACCTTTATTGTAAAATGCTGAATGATGCGGTAAAAACCCTAAAGGGAGAACAGACTCATGAAAGCTTTGAGACTACAGTTCAGCTTCCCTTTGATGCATATATTCCGGCTGATTATGTTAAGAATGAATTTGTGAAGCTGGATTTATATAAGCGTATATCTCAGATAGACGGACAGGAAAGCTATGAGGATTTAATCGATGAACTGACTGACAGATTTGGAGGCATCCCTAAGGAGGCAATGAATTTGCTCGATATATCGCTTCTTAGAGCTAAGGCAAATAAGTGTTATATTACAAGTATTTCTCTAACCGCAAATGAGTTTAGATTTGGAATGCTTGGAAATGCAAGGATAGATACGAATGCCATAGATGATATGCTGAAGCATTATTATGGGAAAATGCGATTTGAAGTTGGAAAGACCCCTCATTTTATTCTGAAGACAGGCCATCTTGGAGAGAAGGATATATGGCAGCAGGTGGAAAGTGTAGTTGATGATATTTCTTCACTTGTAATTAATGAGTGATGGGGCTAAAATACAATTATTGATAATTGGTATTAATTGCACATGGAGGAAAGAATTTTGAAAAAATATCTGTTTATGGTTTGTATGCTGCTTGTGCTTGGGCTGGCAGCAGGCTGTGGAGCTGAGGAAGTCAGTGAGGATGGAAGATATGTTGTATTTGAATATAATGATGAGAAGATATATCTGGATGAGGTGTATATATATACACAGACGACAATAGATGAGTATGAGCAGAAATATGGTGAAAAGATATGGGGCGAAAGCATTGTTACTGATGATGGTCTGGAGATGGATGTGGAGGATACAGCCAGAAAAGAGATTATAGCCAATATTGTGAAAACAAAGACACTTATTACGAAGGCCGATGAATATGGTATTAGTCTGACTGAGAATGAAAAGGAAGAGCAGGAGCAGGCAGCAGATGAGTTCTATGCGATGCTTACGGATGAACAGATAGCAGGGGTAGGAATGGAACGAGATACAATAGCAAAGGTATTAAAGGAAAATCTGTTGGCAGAAAAGGTATATGAATATGTTATGCGTGACAGCAATACGGAGGTATCTGATGAGCAGGCACGAATGACTACGTTTTATGATATGTTTTTTGAGTGCTATAGTAAAGACCAGTTCGGGAATATCGTTGTATATTCCTCGGATAAGATAAAAGAGCAGAAGGAAAAGGCGGAAAGTGCTTATAAAAGTATTGTTGCAGAAAATGATAATCCGGATTTGAATATTGCTTTTTTAGGATATACGTATGATTTGAAATATGCAGGAAGCCATACCATGAGCAAGGATGAGATAATCAGTACCTATGGACAGGAAGCTTTAGATGTCCTATATGGAATGGCGGATGGTGAGATATCTCAGGTGGTTGAAACGGAATATGGATATCATATATTTCAGATGACTGCTTTAACTGATAAAGAGGCCACAGCAGAGAATAAAGCACGACTTACGGAAGAAGCAAATCAGGAATATTATGCAAATCTCATTACAACATGGATTACTGAGTTGGACAAAGGCTATAGCTACAGCAAAAGAGTTGATAATGAGATTTACAAAAAAATTGTATTTGAATAGGTATTATTTTGTGCCGGTGGAGCCGAAACCACCGGCACCTCTTATTGTGTCACTTAAATCGTTTACTTCGTGGAAAACTCCTGTTATATAAGGCGTAATAACAAGCTGTGCGATACGTTCATTTGGTTCTATCGATACGGGAACATTGCTGTGGTTGTGAAGAGCAACCATGATTTCACCACGATAATCGGCATCGATTACGCCTACTTTATTTGCAGGAGCAAGTCCTTTTTTTGAAGCAAGTCCGCTTCTGGCATATATAAGACCTGCATATCCCGCAGGGATTTCCAGGGCAAGTCCGGTATGAATCAGGATCGTCTGACCCGGCTCAAATGTAACAGGTTCTGTGATACATGCATAGAGGTCTGCACCTGCTGCATATTCTGAGCCATATGTAGGAATTGTTGCGTTTTTATTCAGTTTTTTTATATTGATATTACATGAAGTCATTTTAGAAATACCTTCCTTTCTCTTACCATAGTATTTTCTTTTAGAAAAACCTTCCTCTTTCGTCCCATAGTACAACCTTGCCCTGAGCAAGAGACTTTGGAACATCTATAATTCTTTGATTTGCCGAACCTCTAAATCTCAGGTTTAAGCTTTTTTCTTCCTCAATGAATTCTCCGTCAACGATTACATCAAGATAGCTAAGGAGTGAAGGCGTAAAATCCCATTGATGAACCATCTTGCCGAGGATATCCTTTTCAAAATCATAGCCTGTGTAACACCAAATCGTCTTGTCAGGATATATTTCTTTATATCTTTTAACAAGAGGTAAAATACCCTGCTGGTTGACAAATTCCAGAGGCTCGCCGCCGAGCAGTGAAAGACCTGTAATATGTGGTGCGTTTGAATTTTCAATGATATAATCCATTTCCTTATCGGTAAATGTTTTTCCGTAGTTGAAATCCCATGTTTCGGGATTAAAACAGTTTTTGCAATGATGTGTACAGCCTGATACAAACAATGATACACGAATTCCCACACCATTTGCAACGTCACACAATTTGATATCTGCGTAGTTCATAAATACCTCCAAACCGATTTAATTGCCCGTATAAATTAAGTATGGCCTGCCTTGCCCTCTACGACATGCAGACCATACAAATTGAAATTATTAATGCACATATTTAATAGCAGATAATTTCAGAATTATTAATTTGAAATAATATAACATTATTACAATAATCTCTATATATTATAACGCACAAATCATTATAATGCAAGCTGTTTTTATAATATATGCCTATGCCTTTTAAATATATACCTGTTTTTGGAAATCTGCTATATCCCAGTACCCTAAACAGCTATCACAAATGCAGCACTCTGGAAGCCAGCTCCTTTGTCTTTCCCACATTCCAGAAGTTTTCACCGAGATAACCGCAGGTTCTTCTTGTTACATTCATTTTGGCGTGGTCTTTATTACCACACTGAGGACATTCCCATTCGCCGTCGTCATTGATAATGATTTCTCCATCATAGCCACATATATGACAGTAATCAGACTTCGTATTAAATTCAGCATATTGAATATTATCATATATATATCTTACAACTTCAGCCAATGCATCAAGGTTGTTACGCATATTTGGAATTTCAGCATATGAGATAGCTCCACCTGATGATATAGTCTGGAACTGGCTCTCAAATCTGAATTTGCTGAATGCGTCTATTTTCTCACGAACATCAACATGATATGAATTTGTATAATAGCCCTTGTCAGTAACATTTGCAATCGTACCGAAACGCTCTTTGTCTATTCGGGCAAATCTGTAACATAAACTCTCGGCAGGTGTACCGTACAGACCGAAGCCAAGACCTGTATCAGCCTTCCATTTGTCACATGCTGCACGAAGGTGGTTCATTACCTTAAGCGCAAATTCCTCACCAATAGGATTGGTATGGCTGACACCTCTCATCAGCATCGTGGTTTCATATATACCAATATAACCGAGTGATATGGTTGAATATCCGTTATGAAGAAGTGGGTCAATAACCTCGCCCTTTTTAAGTCTTGCAATCGCACCATACTGCCAGTGAACAGGACTTACATCGGAGACCGTTCCTTCAAGTGCTCTGTGGCGGCACATAAGTGCATCATAGCAGAGCTGCAGTCTTTCGTCGAGCAATGCCCAGAACTTGTCATCATCGCCCTTTGCAAGAATACCGATTTGTGGAAGGTTGATGCTGACAACACCCTGATTAAAACGACCTTCCCATTTATATTCGCCGTTTTCGTCCTTCCAAGGAGAGAGGAAAGAACGGCAGCCCATACATGAGAATACATTTCCCTCGTAGTTTTCACGCATTTTCTTTGCTGAAATATAATCAGGATACATTCTCTTTGCAGAGCACTGAATAGCCATCTTTGTAATATAGTCGTATTTGCCGCCCTTTAAGCAGTTATGCTCGTCCAGAACATAGATAAGCTTAGGAAAGGCAGGGGTAACATATACACCGACCTCATTCTTAATACCTTGAAGTCTCTGGCGAAGAATCTCCTCTATAATCATAGCGTTTTCTTCAACATACTCATCATCCGGTATAAGGTTCAGGAACAATGTTACAAATGGAGACTGCCCATTGGTAGTCATCAGTGTGTTGATCTGATACTGAATGGTTTGTACACCGGAACGCAGCTCATCGTTAAGTCTCTCGTTTATAAGCGTCTGGATTGTTTCTTCGTCCAGCTTATCACCGAATTCCTTTCTGTATCGTGTTTCGTATTTTTCCCGGCTTTTTCTTAAATATTTGCCCAGATGTCTTACATCTACTGACTGTCCGCCATACTGACTTGATGCAACGGATGCAATAATCTGTGTTACAATAGTACATGCAACCTGGAAGCTCTTGGGACTTTCAATTAATTTACCGTTCATCACAGTCCCATTGTCAAGCATATCTCCTATGTTGATAAGACAGCAGTTAAATATAGGCTGAAGGAAGTAATCTGCATCATGGAAATGGATTGCTCCTTCACTGTGTGCCTTTGATATTTTCTCAGGAAGCAACATTCTTTTGGTAAGGTCTTTTGATACTTCTCCTGCGATAAGGTCCCTTTGTGTAGATGCAACGGTAGCATTCTTGTTGGAATTTTCCTCCATAACATCCTTGTTTCTATTCTGAATCAGACTGAGGATAGAGTCATCAGTAGTGTTTGCTTTTCTGATAAGTTCACGGCTGTATCTGTATATAATGTAAGTCTTTGCAAGTACAAATTTGCCATCTGCCATCAGGTTCTGCTCAATAATATCCTGTATGTCTTCAACCAACATTCGTTTTCTGTTTTTTGCTTCAATACCGCTTACGATTTCTTCAATCTTTTCGTCGCTGATTTTCTCAGAAGGCTCTACCTCTGCATTTGCCTTTTGAATAGCAACAATAATCTTGCTTCTATCGAAGGAAACGGCACGTCCATCTCTTTTGATTACCTGCATTTTTAAAATCTCCTCCGTATAACCCCAAAATCTTGAGTTTTCAATCGGAAAATGCCCTCTATGTGGTGTGTGTGGCAAAAAAAGCCGAAAAAAAATTAACGACTTTATAACCTTTAGGGCTTTCAAATCGTCTATCTTATAAAGCATTCCCCAACAGCTACAGATTATAACACCAGCAAATATATTTGTCTATATAAAAACACAAAATATTGGAAAAAACTTTTTTTGAATCACAAGATATTGATATGATTATGAAAAAGTGATGTTTTAATGTTTTTCAATATAAACCATACAGGAGTGCCTGAAATAACTTCAAAATGATTGTGGAAGGCGTATCCTAATATATACATTTGTGTGAAATAATAATGAATTCCGTAAAAAAACTTTATTTTTGTTTTGAAATATGATATAACCCTAGAATAGGTGTATGGTAATACATTAATAATTTTAGAGGTAAAAAAGTAATGAGAAAATTTGGTAAAACATTTGTGCTGGCAGCAGCACTGGTTATGAGCATGTCACTTATGGTAGGTTGTGGTGATGATAAGAAGGAAAAGGGTGTTATTTCGGCACAGAATACAACATCCGATTCTGAAGAAGCATCAAATGGAACGAATACATCGGATATGACTTTAGATGAATATATTGAATATTATGGCAAGGATGTTACCCTTGGAGATTATAAGGGTATTGAATATGAGAATTCGCCTGTTCAGACTACTGATGCGGATGTAGAGCTTAAGGTTCAGGAATTTGTTGATTCATGCACAACTTATGAAGAGGATAAGGAGAGTGAAGCCAAGATTGGTGATACCGTCAATATTGACTTCGTAGGAACCGTTGACGGGGTTGAGTTTGACGGCGGCAGTACAGCCGGAGCAGGATATGATATCGTTCTTGGTTCAGGTTCATTTATTGATGATTTTGAAGACCAGATTGCAGGGCACAAGCCGGGAGAAACTTTCGATGTAACGGTAACCTTCCCTGATAATTATGGCGTTGACGAATTGAACGGAAAGGATGCAGTGTTTGAAACGACTCTGAATTATATAAAGATACCTGTTGAAGCAGAGTATAATGATGAGCTGGTTGCTGCAAATACAGATTACAGCAATACGGCTGACTATGAAAATGCTATTAAAGAAGAGCTGCAGACCATGAACGATGCAAGTGCACTTGCGAGTGCGCAGAATGTTGTAATGGTGACGGCAATTAATAATGCTATTATTAACAATCTGTCCGAGACGGAAATCACTGAGGAGGCAGCAGCGATAAAGGCTTCTCTTCAGGCTCAGGCGGAATCTTATAATATTGATTATGCAACATATATTCTTTATTACTATGGTTATGAGGATGAAGCTGAATTTGATGAATATATCAAATCTGTTTGTGAAGAGAATTTAAAAGAAAAAATGGTTGTCTGCGCTATCGCAATGGCAGAGAACATAACTGTTACGGAAGACGAAATAGCCGAATATAAGAAGCAGATAGCGGAAGAAAATGGAATATCAGAGGAGGATGTAACGACATATTACGAACAGGCGGATATTATGTATTATACTCTTGCAGATAAGGTTATGCAGTTTATGATGGATAATGGTGTCAATACAGCAGGAACAACAGAAGAGGATAGCACAGTTTCCGAAGAGACAGAAGAAGAGCCAGAGGCAGAATAGGCTAAGGTATGCTTTTGTATAGAAGGAGAAGGACATGAAAAAGACAAAAATAGTTTCAATTAGTATGGCAATGATACTTTGTATGGGATTGTTTACAGGTTGTGGTAAAAGTGCCGCAGGTACATTTAAGAGATATGCGAAATGTGCTGATGTAAAAAATTATACGGGAGTTGAATATGTCCCTGAATCAAGAGAGGTTACACAGAATGAGATAGATGAAGCAATAGAAAGCTTTTGCGATGACAATTCAGAGACTGTAGAAGATAAGACAAGTAATATAGCAGATGGAGATACGATAAACATTGATTATGTAGAGAAAATATCAGGAGCAGAGCGTGACAGCCAAACAGGATATGCACTTACTGTGGGCGAAGATGAATTAGGTGATGGTTTTGATGCACAGCTTATCGGAGTAACTCCAGGTACAACAAAGACTGTAAAGATTTCATATCCGGATGATTATTCAGATACAGAAGTTGCCGGTCTTGATGCGGAGTTTGAAGTAACAATTAACTATATATCGGTTACCAATGTCCCTGAGTACACAGACGAATTAGTAAATAAAGTTACAGAAGGAGAGTTTACTACAACCGATGCATATACAGAACATTTGACTGCGGAATTGCAGGACGAGAAAGATGAAAATGCAGATGAAACAGATAAGACAAATGTATTAAAGTCGATTCGAGACAATACGACATTTGAGAAATATCCTGAAAATGAGGTGCAGGATTATGTGAAGTCAATTCTTGATAACATGGAGTCATCAGCAAGCAATTACGGGATTGATTTTCAGACATATCTCATGTATTTCTATGGATATACAAATGAAGCTGATTTTATAGATTTCCTTACGGAGGCGGCAGAATCCGTTATGAAGGAAAAAATAGTTATCTGTTCGATTGCTTTGCAGGAAGACCTTATGGCAACAGATGAGGAGATTCTGTCATATAAGCAGGAGCTGATGGAAGAGAACGGTATAGAAGACGAAGCTGAATTGGATGAGTATTATTCTGAAGAAGATTTGCTTTTCTATGCAACAGAGGAAAAGGTTTTGGATTTTCTTATGGAAAGTGCGGTTCAGGTAGACGAAATAGATACGACGGAGGATACAGAGACAACTGAGGGAACCAGTGAAGAGTAAAATCCCGTATGCAGTCTGACCGAAGGTGGGATGTACTCTTGAGAATATGATAGCGTGGAAAAGAAAGACATTTTGAAGGCCGATGGCGTGTTGTAATGCCGGTGCGAAACAAAAGCGTCTTTCTTTTTTTGATTATAGCATCAGGAGGGGCAGACGGTGGCAGGTTTCATAGTAAAGATTTACCAATTATTGATTGACATATTATTTTCCATAATCTAAAATAAAAGTGATAAGATATTGTTTTTTATAATAAATGGAGGGAGAAACAGGATGAGAAAAAACATTGCCAAGAAATTGTTTTGTACAGTTTTAGCCGGTGCCATGATACTTGGCGAAGCGGGAACAGCATTTGCAGCCACGGAATCTGCAGATGATTATAAGCATGAAACTGAAATAGCGGTGGAAGCAGAGGATTATGAATCAGAAACACCTGCGGAAGTGACGGAAGAGGCACTAGCCGATGAAGTAACGGAAGCAACGACTGAAGAAGTGACAGAGAATACTGCTAATGAGGGGGCAGAAGCTGTTGCTGAGGAAACGACAGAAACAACTGATGAAGCAGCAGCTGTTGTTAATGATGTAGAGGATGCTTATATATACGAGGAGAACGAAGCGAATGAAGCTGCTTCAGCGATATCCGTTGATACCGCAGCTGAGCTGGCTGTTGATTATGAAATTAAGATTGATGATTTTGTTGTAGATAATTACGGTGACTCATATACAGGTATTAATGCATATGGTTCTGCTGCTTCATATAAGATGTATATCAATAATGTTTTGTTCAATGAAGGCACAGGCTCGGAATGGGGCGGCAGCTTTAGCTTTTATGAAAGCTATAATATGATATATGGAGCATCATATACATTTAAACTTGATGCATGTGATGAGACCGGTGCTGTTAAGGCAACAAAAACAGTTACAAAGAAGCTTAGTTTCCCGGGATTTAGTAAGACCGGTGGTTACAGCAACGTATATGGAACTACATATTATGATAAGCAGGGACATACTACGGGATATCAGAAACCATATGTATATGTATCACAGCCTATAGCAGAAGGTTCAGGTTATGCCTCTATAACATATGAGGTATACAGAGCAGAGGGAAAGGCATCCAATACTTATACAAAGATTGCCACAGTTACAGCGTCATATTCTGTTTCATATTCGGATTATACAGTCGTTCCGGGCAAAAAGTATTTCTATAAGTTCTGTCCTGTTTCAGGAACAGATGCATATGTAAAGACCCCGGTAAAGGGAAGTATGTCATCACCAATCGCGGTAAATGTTGCTGCACCTACAACTGAAGTATTTCTCAATTATACCAGTGAAGGTGTAGGTGTATCTATGGGAGACTACTCATTTTCAAGTGCATTTGAAATTTATCGTTCGACAAACGCCAAGAAAGGCTTTAAGAAAATTGCAACGACATCTGATACATATTATTTGGACAAGAGTGCAAAGGAAGGTAGTACATATTACTATAAGGTAAAACCTATTTATTATGATATCGCATCAAAGAAGACATACAAAGGCAAATATAGCGAGACAAAGGGCGTAAAGCTTATTCTCGGATATATTAATGCAAATATCGAGCAGACTGCAGCCACAAAAGCAACTCTTACATGGGACAAGGTGCCGGGCGCAAACTCATATGAAGTATGGATGAAGAGCAATGATTATGCTGGTGATGCATATAAGAAGGTTGCAACAACAAACGGATTAAAGTATATTGCAAAGGGGCTTAGTAAGACAGGCAGTTATTCATTTGTAATTAAGGCATGCAAGAAGTCGGGCAGTACGGTCAAATATTATGAAAGCTCAACCAGCTACATTCAGATGGGATTCCATGATATTTACAATAGTTATATTGCCAAGAAAACATCAAAGTTAAGCAAGGATGGTAAGACATTAACAATTACTTCTACCATTAAGTGGGAGAAAATATATGGTGCCAATGGATATATCGTAGAGGCATATGATAATGCACAGCAAAAGTATGTAACTATAAAGAAAATAACGAAATATACAACGACATCATATAAGTTCGCCAATCCGATAACAGCTTCAGGTGCAAAGTATAGTTGGGTAAGGGTTATACCATATAAAGGAAAGCTTCAGGGATATGGAAATTCATGCTATGATATCAGTTATTTCCCTTCAGTCGCAGGGGTAAAGGTAAAGAAGAAAAATTCTACAAGTGTATCGGTATCATGGAAGAAGATGGCAGGTGCCGAAGGTTATAACATTTATAAAACAACACCTACAGGCAACAGGGTTCTTGTAGGAACAACAGCAGCTACATCATTTGTAGACAGCTATGTGACACCGGGAGTTAATTATACATATACCGTAAAAGCATATAATAGTAAGTTCAACATATATAGTGGCGATGAAACTCTTAATACATATAAACATGTACTTTCAGTACCTGGCATTAGTTCTGTAAAGAATTCTGCAAAGAAGACGGCGACAATAACTTGGAAGAAGACGCCTTATGCCACGAAGTATCTTGTATACCGTTCAACTTCAAAGAATGGAACATATAAGAAGGTTGCTGCTGTAGCATCAAGCAAGACTTCATATAAGGATAAGAAGGTTTCAAAGGGTAAGACATATTACTATAAGGTTGTCGTACAGGCTGTCAATGATGCAGGACTTACAGTTACATCAAAAGCTTCAAAAGCAAAATCTGTAAAGATTGTAAAGTAGTATTGCCTTTTAAGCGATAATGACAAAAAGGATATCACGTTTTGTGGTATCCTTTTTTATAGTGAGATGGAACAGTTATAAATTGAGATGCTTTACAGTTTTAAAATAGTTGTAATTTTATTTGTCATGTTGAAATAAAAAAGGTTGACATTGTGCGATAAAAAGTTTATGATAGTAGCGTTCTGTTTGAGAACACAAATGCGGAAGTGGCGGAATTGGCAGACGCGCAGGCTTCAGGTGCCTGTGGTAGCAATACCGTGTGGGTTCAAGTCCCATCTTCCGCAGTCAAAGCAAAAAGTCCTTAATTACTTAAGGGCTTTTTATTTTTTTCTGAAATCTATTTCAATTTATAAATAAAATTTAGTTGTGATTCATTTACTCAATGGTATAATTGAGGAGGGAAATATAAAGCTGGATTTACAACATGCTTTTTTCCCGAATAGGGATGCGGCTTTATTTATATAAAATTGAATGGAAGGCAGATGTTAATATGGATAGACTGGAGATTCTTTTAAAAAATCGTCCACACTGGGTATTTTACATATTTGCAGGAGTCACCTTGTTTGCGGCAGTATTTAATTATCAGAATGGACAGGTAGAAGAAGTGCCGCTTTATTTGGGGATTGCACTTATCTTGGGAATCATTGGCGTTATTGTAAAAAAAATCTGGTTAAAGGTGCTTAAGGCATATGAAACAAAGGAACAGCAGATTGAGCGTTTAGAACTATCTGTTACAACTGCCTTCGTATGTTTGATATTCAATATATAGATTTAATGGTTACATTTGTGATTGTATTGGTGATTTGTGTGATAGGTTATGTGAGGGTAAAGCATCAGTTGAAGAAATGAAATCAATGAAGCAGGCGGCATTGTGTCAGCTTAATGATGAGGACTGAAGCATAATATTAGTCAATTTTATCAGCGTTTCCTTCATTTCGTCCTGTGTCATTTTCATTCCATCCTGTAACCACTGCATAATCAGATGAGAAGTTCCCCCAGGATAAAGTCAAAAATGTTATTCGCATCTGTAGGAGTAACATTTGGGATATATTTCATCATGCTATGGAGCAGTTTTGGACGATATGCTTCTATAATTTTATGGATAAGTGTATAGCAGCTCATAGTGTCGGTCATTATAAAGCGGTTAAAATCAGGATTCTCCACAAGCATGGACAATACATTAGAATAAATTTCGTCAAATGAAAAATGATTCTGGCAGTTCGTTTCTAAAATATCTGATATTTCCTCACAAATAGAGTCTACAATTTTGTAACGATTTTAACAGTTGTGGCTATCTTGATTGTCGTGTGGCTTACATTCCGTTCCCTTAGCGTCTCTGTAATTCTGGTAGCAGTTATACAGAGTGTCGTATATATCAGATGGGAGATGACTCCCGCCTCTATAGGCGGCGAGTAACAAATTT
>CAZATW010000014.1:0-49876 GCA_964488185.1 uncultured Coprococcus sp.
ATATGGGAAAAATCGAGGGGTATTGGAATAAATGAAAAAAGTAGACAGAGGAAAAGGTCGGAACTTTCCTAGTACTACGACGGAAAACGGGGTTCTTGCAGTCTTTAATTGATTGGAGCAGAACTTGCTAAGCGTGTTTCTGTCCGTTAACGATGAAGTTGAAAAAGAGAACAGCATTTGTTTTGTATTCGTAAACAAATGCTGTTCTTTTTTAACTTGTTCTTATGTACGGCAAGTGGTATATTACATATAGCATTTGAAATAATGCCACAATGAAAGAGTGCCAGTGGGAGGTAATAATATGAGCAATCAGAAAATAGGATTTATCGGCTGTGGGAATATGGCTACAGCAATTATGAAGGGGTTGATTTCAAATAACATATACGCTGCCAATGATATAGTTGCCTCAGATGCATCGCAGGCAGCGGTCCAAAAGATAACATCAGAAATGGGTGTTAACGCATCTACGGATAATATTAGTACGGTAGAAGGCTGTGACATATTGCTGCTCGCTGTAAAGCCGCAGTATTATGAGGCTGTAATTACTGAAATTAGAAACAGTATCAGGGCTGAACAGATTATTATAACGATTGCTCCGGGGAAAACACTAGCATGGCTTGAAGAAAAATTTGGAAGACCTGTTAAATTGGTTCGTACAATGCCAAATACACCTGCATTAGTAGGAGCAGGTATGACGGGAGCATGTAAAAATGCAAATGTAAATGAGGAAGAATATAAGACCGTTTTAAATATATTAAGCAGTTTCGGAATCGTGGAAACCATTTCGGAAAATCTTATGGATGTATGTGTTTCCGTAAGCGGAAGCTCACCGGCATATGTCTACATACTGATTGAAGCTATGGCGGATGCGGCAGTTGCGGACGGTATGCCGAGAGATAAGGCATATAAGTTTGCCGCTCAGGCAGTACTTGGAAGCGCACAGATGGTTCTTGAGACAGGAAAGCATCCGGGGGAGCTTAAGGACATGGTATGCTCGCCGGGAGGCACTACTATAGAGGCTGTGCGTGTCCTTGAGGAAAAGGGCTTCCGTTCATCCGTATTTGAGGCTATGAAAGCCTGTGTAAAGAAAGCACGCGAACTATAAAAGTTAGGCGTTCCAACGCATTTGCAGATTGGAACGCCTTTTATTTTATTTGGTAAGTCGGGCATAGGCTTTTTCAGGGAGCCATACACTGACAGAGCCGCCATTGACTTTGAATTCACCACAGCCTGTTTCACTTAAGGTGATTTTGTCATTGAAGTTACCGAGCAGATCTACAAATGTTTCGCCGGCATGTTCTGCACCTACACACATGTATTTGCTGCCACCGGGACCGTCGCTCAGTATAACAGCCATACCTGAATCCGGCATATCCGGTGAACCGCTGCGTGTCCAGCCTATTATATTTTCATGGTCGAAGTAGTCTGTCTGTGTGCCATAGGCACTAAGATTTCTTGCTTTAATGAGTTCAGGAAGTCCTTTGACAGGTAATATGTTGTCATGGGGAATCCCGTATAAATCTCCATAGAAGATACATGGGATACCATCATCCCGAAGCAGAATAAGGGAATATGCAAGCGGTTTAAACCATGCCTGCACGAATGACTCAAGTGCCTGTCCGGGCTGAGTATCATGGTTATCTACAAATGTTACGGCATATTCAGGTCTTACATCTGTCAGAGTTCCTTCAAATATTCGTCTCATATCGAAGTTTCCGTTATTGCTTGCGGCTTTATTAAAATTATAGTGAAGCGGAACATCGAACAATGTAGTTACATGACCGGATGCATCAAGATAATTACATAATGCGGATACATTTGGATTCCAGCATTCTGCTATAGAATGAAGCTCTTTTCCGGATTCCTTTCTTAGCTTTAAAAGCCAGTGTGTGTAGAAGCTGAAATTGATGTGTTTAACAGCATCAAGTCTGAATCCATCTACATCTGTTTGTTCAAGATACCATTTTCCCCATCGGTCCAGCTCGTCTATAACTTCCTGATTTTCCATATCGAGGTCGGCGCCCATAAGGTAATCATAGTTACCCAGCTCTTTATCTACATTTTGTTCCCAGCTCTTTCCTTCAAATAGAAATATTCCATTTCGCTTTTCTCTGTCGTCCCAGTCTACACCATCAAAATGTGATGAATTCCATGTAAAATCGGAATATACACCATTTCTTCCCGGAAATGTGAATTGAGTCCATGCAAGAATCGGATATGGGTTTGAAATTCGATTGTTCCGATTGTCATTTGAATCCAGAACGGCATTTACTTCCTCTACACCATCAGCACCCATGCGGTGATTCAATACGATGTCTGCATATACCTTTATCCCTGCTGCCTGCAGTTTCTTGATTGCAGTAAGATATTGCTCCTTGAATCCGTATTTGGTAGGAATTCCGCCCTTTTGATTGAATTCTCCAAGGTCATACATATCATATACACCGTAGCCTACATCGTGTATACCTCCTGCGCATTTGTATGCAGGCGGGAGCCATATTCCGGTTATTCCCATTCTATGTAATTCTTTTGCCATTTTGGCAAGTTTGTTCCAATGCTCTCCGTCATCAGGAAGATACCACTCAAATCCCTGTAAAATAGTCAATTTCTTATTTTCGTTACTCATTTGTATGCACCCTTTTTCTGATAGATTGTTATAACGGTTTTATTATATACCTTTCATGGGAATTATGAAACAGCAATCAATAATTTTGTATGAATAATAAGCATGATAGTGAAAAATACAGAAGCTTTATATAAAAATATAGCGCAGAGAAAGACTGGCAGAAATATTTTCACCTTGTTTTCTCCGCGCATATTGATTATATTAAAAAACTATAATGCTGACTCGCCATGCTCACCTGTTCTGATACGGACAACATCAGAAACGTCATATATAAAAATTTTTCCGTCGCCGAATTTCCCTGTGGAGATTCGGTCGCATACCATTGATACGATTTTATCTGCAACGTCATCATTTGCTATTGTTTCAATTTTTATCTTTGGAATAAGATTTACAACATATTCACTTCCCCTATAGGTTGTCTTATAACCTTTCTGGTTTCCATAGCCCATGATATTTGATACCATAGCACCTGTTGATTCACATTCGTCCAGTATCGCTTTCACATCGTCAAGCTTTTCGGAACGAACGACAATTTCAAGCTTTTTCATAGTGCACCTCCAATTCACAGAAATATAGCCCGGGCAATATATTCACCCCCGACAGTCGTTCTATAATCTACAGTATAGCATATGTATTTCTTGAATTCTATGGAAATTGCAAAATATAAAGAGGTTGTAAAAATAAATTAAGTCAGCGTGATTCCAATCAGGAGAAGTTTATGATAAAACTTCATTTAATTAAGTTCAACCCAAAATCAGGGTAATTAACATAAATAAGGTAGTGGAAATTTTATAGTATAGTATGGTATACTATGAACACTTAATGAATTCAAACGAAGTGCAGAATGAATTTAGTGTGAATGTATGCTTTGGAGTATACTATGAACACTTAATGATAACTGAATACTTAACGAACAGAAGGTGAGTTTTAGTATGAAGCTACACAGCGTGAATCAAACGAAGTGCAGAATGAATTTAAGATATTACATATGGAGGTAAGATATGCCTGATATTAAAGACGATATAGACGATAAGGAAGATGAGTACGAAAAATACTGTTATTTGTGCAGAAGGCCTGAGAGCGTGGCAGGTAAGCTTGTCAGTATGCCGGGGGATATCAATGTATGTCCGGATTGTATGCAGAAGACCTTTGACAGCTTTAACAGTTCAGGATTTGGAGGAATGCAGTTTCTTGATTTAACCAATATGCCATTTGGCAATATTGATATGTCGAAATTTGCAGCACAAAATGATATTCCAAAATCGCAGAAGGTAAAGAAGAAAGCAGAAAAACCGAAAAAGGAAGAACCGGAGCTTTCATTAAGTACAATTCCTGCACCACACAAGATTAAGGCAATGCTGGATGAATATGTTATAGGGCAGGAGTATGCAAAGAAGGTTATGGCTGTGGCAGTTTATAACCACTATAAGAGAGTACTGACAGATACAATGGATGATATAGAGATTGAGAAGTCAAATATGCTGATGGTAGGCCCTACCGGATGCGGAAAGACGTATCTGGTGAAAACCATTGCAAAGCTTCTGAATGTACCGCTTGCCATCACGGATGCAACGACCCTTACAGAGGCAGGGTATATAGGTGATGACGTGGAAAGTGTTCTTTCAAAGCTTCTTGCCGTAGCAGGGAATGACGTGGAGAAAGCAGAGAGGGGCATCGTATTTATTGATGAGATAGATAAGATTGCAAAGAAACAAAATTCCAACAGCAGGGATGTGAGCGGAGAATCTGTCCAGCAGGGCTTGCTAAAACTGCTTGAAGGTGCAGAGGTTGAGGTGCCTGTAGGCTCAGGAAGTAAAAACGCCATGGTTCCGCTTACAACGATAAATACCAGAAATATTTTATTTATATGTGGTGGAGCATTTCCTGAAATTGAAAATATCATAAAAGCAAGAATCAATCAGCAGGCATCTATTGGTTTTAGGGCGGATCTGAAAGATAAATATGATGATGATCCAAATCTTCTGCGAGAGCTTACGAATGATGACTTGCGAGAGTTTGGTATGATACCGGAATTTCTGGGAAGATTACCTGTATTATTTACCCTTGATGCGCTTGACAAGGATATGTATATCAAAATTCTTAAGGAGCCAAAGAATGCGATACTGAAGCAGTATAAGAAGCTCCTTGCTCTTGATGAGGTAGACCTCAAGTTTGATGATACTGCATATGAGGCTATTGCGGAAGAGGCAGCGAAGAAGAAAACCGGAGCTAGAGCATTAAGAGCCATTATTGAGAAGTTTATGCTGGATATCATGTATCAAATACCAAGAGATGACAGTATAGGAAGGGTTACAATAACAGGTGATTATATAAAGGGAAAGGGCAGCCCTATAATCGAGCTGCGTGGTGTGGCAGCACTGGAAGCAAGTGCAACTGAGATGATTGAAGAAAATTAAATATTTTTACAGAACTACTTGATAAAAAAATATCATTATGATACAATTACGGAGTTCCTTTAGGGAGTAGTCAACATATAAGCATATGTTGTAATATCAACATAATGATGCATATGCATCTGGTATTACTGTAAATGATGAGACTTTTGGACAGCAATTCTGCTGCCCGAAGTCTCTTTTTTTTGCTATAGGAAAATTTTTCAATTGTATATAGCAGGCAAAGTTCCGTTGCAGCTTTGTGCATCGGAAAGAGTAATCATACATAAAGGAGAAATATTATGGGTATTGCTGAATTGTTTATTTTAGCGGTTGGCTTATCGATGGATGCATTTGCTGTATCTATATGTAAGGGTTTGTCACTGAAAAGGATAAATTTTAAGCATATGGCTATCGCAGGTGCATGGTTTGGTGGGTTTCAGGCGCTTATGCCTGCAATAGGCTATTTCCTGGGCAGCTTTTTTGCAGACATGGTTACAAAATGTGCCCACTGGATTGCTTTTGCATTATTGCTCGTTATTGGAGGCAATATGATAAAGGAATCCTTTGGGAAGGAAGAGGAAATGGATGGAAGCATGACGATAAAGGTTATGTTTCTGCTGGCGGTCGCAACGAGTATAGATGCTCTGGCAGTAGGGGTCTCCTTTGCATTTCTTAAGGTAAATATTTTTCTTGCTGTATTGTTTATCGGTATTATTACCTTTGTATGTTCGGCAATAGGTGTGAAGATTGGCAGCATATTTGGTTCAAAGTATAAATCAAAAGCCGAGCTTGCAGGTGGTATTATTCTCATTCTTATAGGCATAAAAATAGTGCTTGACGGGCTTGGAATTTTGTAAGACTTAATTGGAATTTAATATGCATTAACTGGTAATTATACTTGATATAAATATAAAAAACTGATATCATTTTTTGCATAAGTTTAATGAAACGAACTTTGCAGAGGTTAAAAAGAAGAAAAAAGTAAGGAGTTAATGAATGTTTAAAATTTGTCTAAAAACAAAAAGTAAAAAACTGATAGCAGCAGTAACATGTGTTGCCGTATTGTTTTCATTTACGGCTTGTAATTCTCGCATGTTTGGCGGTGGAAGCTCCGGCAAGGAGGATGACCCATCCAAATATTCAGATGTACAGAAGAAATTTGAGCAGTATCTTGATGAATACTATGAGGAAGCCGTAACAAGTGATACGCTGTCATACAATTATTCAATTAAAGATGGGGCTGCTATGGGATTTGAGGAGCCGGAGGTTTCGCTTGGTGAATTTGATATGTCAGAAGAGGGGATTGCCAAGGACAAGGCAGAATTTGATGAGTGGTTTAATGAGCTTAAGGCATTTGACAGGGATGATTTGACAGAGAATCAGCAGCTTACGTATGATGTACTCTATGAATATCTTGAGACGGAAGCATTACAATATCTTAACATATATATGTATGATCCATTTTCTCCTATGAGAGGCTTGCAGGCAAATCTGGCCACAAACTTTACCGATTACCGATTTGATGACAAGGGTGATGTTGAAAGATATATACAGCTCATTAATATGACCAGAGATTATTTCGGAGCTTGTCTCGAGTATGAAAAGGTAAGAGCTGAAAAGGGTTATTTCATGTGTGATGAAGTATGTGATGAAGTAATAGAACAGTGTGATGATTTTATCAAGGATAAGGATAATCATTTTATGATAGCCGTATTCGACGCTAATATTGACAAGCTGGATTTCCTTACAGATGAGGAGAAGGCCGATTTTAAGGCACAGAATAAAGAGGCAGTGCTGAATAACTTAATCCCTGCTTATGAAGATACAAAGAAGGTTCTTGAGGAATTAAAGGGAAGCGGAAAGAATGATATGGGTATTTGCAACTATGAAGGAGGCAAGGACTATTATGCATATCTTTTAAAGCATTATACAGGAACTGCAAAGTCACCGGAAGAGGTTATTGATATGCTTGATACAGAGTATGAGGCATTGTTAATGGATATGTATACAATTCTTATGTCCAATATGGATGTGTATGAATATTTTACCGAGCATTTTGATGATATATTTGCTGCGGCAGATGAAATGACGGCAACAGAGGTTGTGGATAAGCTGATGCAGGTTGCAACCGAGCATTACCCTGATTTTGAAACGATAACATATAAGGCTGATTACCTTGATAAGAGTCTTGAAACAATTATGGAAAATACACTAGCATATTATATGTCTCCTGCATATGATGACCAGGACAATAACCTTATTCGTGTAAATGGTCTTCATCCGGATGGGATGTGGACTACACTTGCCCATGAGGGATATCCGGGACACATGCTTCAGAATGCGTACTTTATGTCTACCAATCCTGAACCTGTAAGGACGTTATACAATTTCCTTGGATATATGGAAGGCTGGGCTATGTATGCCTGCTATGATGCAGTAGATTATTATGAGTTTGATGAAGAGGCTGCGCCATATGCGGAGGCGCTTGCCGAGCTTTATAAGTTGAATGATGAGATAAGCTATCTTGTGATGGGCAGAATAGACCTCGGTGTAAACTATGAGGGATGGACCGTTGAGGAGACTGCCGATTACATGAATGAAAACGGATTTGATGGTAGTGCGGCAGAGAAACTATATTATACCATGGTGGGTGATCCTGCTGTATATCAAAGCTACTCTACAGGATATTATGAGCTGAAGGAATTATATGATTATACGGAGAAGAAACTGGGCGAAAAGTTTGATGTTAAAGAATTCAACAAGGTGGTTCTTGAAACAGGGCCATGTCAGTATGATATATTAAAAGGACAGATAGACAACTATATTGAGGAAACAAAGTAAAATTTTTAAATAGGAATATTGAATAATGAACAAACCTCCGAGAACCAGACCTAAAGGCTGGCTCCCGGAGGTCTGTTTTTATTGACCTTTTTCCAAGGACCGTTCATATAAAATACTACGGAAAGTATCGTGCCTATAATCCATCCGACCGACCATGCATATAAGATACCGACAGCTCCGAAATAGCCTGCAAAAACAAATGCCAACAGAACCCTTAGTATTAAATCGGTGAACGTAGTAATCATAAAATGTTTCATCATTTCTGCACCTCTAAGGATACCGTCAGCAACAAGCTTTACTGATATAATAAAGAAAAAGGGAACTATTATATGTAAAAATTGAATTCCGGAATTTAGTGCAGTTTTCGAAGGCTCATTCATAAAAAAGCCAACCAACTGACTGCCTGCCAATAAATAAAGTAAGACGATAGGGATACATAATATCCAGACGATTTTAATACCTGCCTTAAAGCCATTTACGATTCGGGGCAGTATATTTGCACCCATATTTTGTGCCGTGTAATTTGAAATACCATTTCCCAGAGTTGTGAAGGAAGTGATAACAAGATTATTCAATTTTATTGAAACGGAATAACCTGCAATAACGCCTGCACCAAAATCATTTATTACTCCTTGAATGAATATATCCAAGCCAAACATCATATATATTAGGGATGCCTGCCTGATGATGGAGGATATATGGAATGTTCTGTTGCAATAACAAGTGAGGATTATGTTGATTACATTATAGAGTATAATGGAGACAGAGGCCCTCTAATGGATTATTACAGGGATGATTGTCTTATCATTATTGATAACAGATTTGCAGTGGTGTATAGAAGAAGGCCTGCTGATTATATGCTTAGCTTTTCCAGACAGGCATATAGTTTGTATCCGAAAGTATATGGCTTGATGGATACAAGCAGCATGGAGGAAATCGGAGTCATCAATATACAAAGGGAGAATGTTCTTGGACTTACCGGAAGGAAAACGATTATAGGTATTGTAGATACGGGTATTGATATAAACAATAGTCTATTTCAGGGAGTTGCAGGGCAGACAAGAATACTTGCGGCATGGGACCAGTCGGAGGAGTATACTGGTACAGCCGGATTCAGCTATGGCAGGGAGTATAGTAGGGAGGAGATACAGGCTGCTATAGATAGTGGGGAACAGATACTAAGAGATAATACAGGGCATGGAACTTTTTTGGCAGGTATTGCTGCCGGAAGCCGGATTACTGAATTTACAGGTGTAGCTCCGGAGGCAGAGCTTGTTGTGGTAAAACTGAAAGAGACGAAGCAGAATCTTAGAAATCTTTACGGAATACCGCTGGACGTGGCTGCTTATTCGGAAATTGATATTATGCTGGGAATTGCATATATTCTAAACATATCATATCAGTATAATATGCCTGTTTCTATATTGATTGGTCTTGGGACGAATAGTGGCAGTCATACGGGTTCCAGTGCTTTAGAAGCCTATATCAATTCATTAGGAATATTAAAGGGAATAGCGGTTTCGGTTTCCGCAGGAAATGAGGGCATTGCAGGTCATCATTTTATGGGAAATGTTATAGAAAATGACAGCTATGATATAATCGAAATCAATGTGACCAATAATGACAGCTTTACACTGGAGATATGGGGGCAGGTGCCCAATATATATTCAGTTGCCCTTGAAATACCGGGCGGGGAATACATCGAAAGAATACCACCAAGATTTGACAGGAGCGAACGGATAAGACCGATATTCGGTGGTGGGGAGATATTTGTTGATTATTTTCTGGTAGAAGACAGTTCCGGTCAGGAGCTGATTATGATAAGATTTTTCAAACCACAAAATGGATTGTGGCGTATAAGGGTTTATGCAACGGGGGATACGGAGAAGAGGTATGATGCATGGCTGCCCATATCTGCTTTTTTGTCGTATGAGACACGTTTTGTAAAGCCAACCCCTGATGGAACATTGACAAATCCTGCCACTGCTGAAACTGCCATATGCATAGGTGCATATAATCATAATAACGGCAGTCTGTATCTTGAAAGCAGCAGAGGTTTTACCGCTGATAATAGAATAAAACCTGACCTTGTGGCACCGGGGGTGGATGTATATGGACCGGGAATACTAGGTGATTTTGTAAGAAGGAGTGGAAGCTCGGTGGCGGCGGCTCATGGCGCAGGCTGTGCAGCACTTATGCTGCAATGGTCTTTTGAAGGGATGAGACAGGAGTACATAAACGGAAATCAGATAAGACGTTATCTGATAAGAGGTGCTAAGAGACCCGGAGTCAGCGAAGGAATATTTGATATAAGAACGTATCCAAATAAGGAATGGGGCTGGGGACTCCTCAATATATATGATACCTTTGAAGCATTAAGAAATATATAGATAGTAAATAAGAATCATATCAAAATAACCGCTGACAGAAAACTCTTGTCAGCGGTTATTCCGTTTTTATGCAAATATAATATTTTGAAATTTTATTGAAGCAGTAATATTAATTTTCGCCCTGTAGCGCTTCAAAGCCTTCTTCTCCGGTACGAACCTTAATAACATTTTCCACATCGTATACGAAAATCTTACCATCTCCGATGCTGCCTGTGTAGAGTGCTTTTCTTGCAGCTTTTACAACATCTGCAACAGGAATCTTGCTTACAATAACTTCAACCTTAACCTTAGGAAGTAGGGTTAAATCCATTTCTACACCACGATAATATTTTGTCTTACCCTTCTGTGCACCACAACCGAGAACCTGTGTAACGGTAATACCCGTAACACCTGTTTCGTTAAGTGCCGTCTTAAGGTCTTCAAATTTATTCTGCTTACAGATAATGGAAATCTTAGAAAGCTTCACATCGGATGCGACAGGTGCTTTGTTCTCCATAACCTGAACAGGAACGGAGGTATCCATAGGAACAGCGTCAGGGTTGTCAGCAGGCATGGCTGATTCTCCGCTTAAACGGTCACCGTATGTCAGGAAGCCTGCATAAGCCGTTTCAAGACCATGCTCCGTAGAGTCAAGACCGAGTATTTCTTCCTCTTCTGTAACACGTAAACCAAAAACTTTCTTTATGACAAGGAAGGCTATGGTAATTGTAACCGCTGTCCATGCCGCCGTTGCCAACATACCTATAAACTGTATTCCGAGAAGCTCAAAACCGCCGCCATAGAATAAACCTGTTAAGGTTTCGCCTGATTTATTTGCGATAGAGTAACCGGGAGCAGAATCGGTTGCAAAGAGACCAACTGCTATCGTACCCCAAATACCGTTTAACATATGTACTGCAACGGCACCAACAGGATCATCAATATGTAATTTATAATCTAATAACCATACACCAAATACAACCAAGAGACCTGCAACGGCACCGATGATAATAGAGCCTAAGGCGTCGGTTGAATCACATGAGGCTGTAATTGCAACAAGTCCCGCAAGTGATGCGTTCAGACACATGGAAACATCAGGCTTACCATACTTAATCCATGTAAATATCATACATACGACGGTTGCTATTGCAGGGGCAATTGTTGTTGTAACAAAGATGCTGCCTAACTGTGAAAGTGATGTAGCTGCAGCACCGTTAAATCCATACCAGCCGAGCCAGAGGATAAATACACCAAGTGCACCGATTGCTAAGTTGTGTCCAGGAAAAGCCCCCACCTTGATGGAGCCGTCTTTTCTCTTCTTAAACTTACCGATACGAGGTCCAAGAATTGCTGCACCGATTAATGCTGAGATACCACCGACCATGTGAATACAGTTAGAACCGGCAAAATCATGGAAGCCCAAGTCCGCTAACCAGCCGTTGCCCCATGTCCAGTGCGCTTCAATAGGGTAAATAACTGCTGAAATAACTGCGGAATAGATACAGTAGGATAAGAACTTCGTTCTTTCTGCCATGGCACCTGACACAATCGTAGCTGTGGTCGCACAGAACACTAAGTTAAATACAAATGATGACCAGTTAAAGTTTGCATAGTCGGTAAAGATGTCAAATCCCGGCTTTCCGACGAGTCCTATGTAATCTTCTCCTAAAAGTAAACTGCCACCGATTAAAATGAATACTACAGTTCCTATACAGAAGTCCATAAGGTTTTTCATTATGATGTTACCGGTATTTTTTGCTCTTGTAAAGCCTGCTTCAACCATAGCAAAGCCGGCCTGCATCCAGAATACAAGTGCTGCACCTATAAGGAACCATACACCATATATTTCTCCGTTGATTGCACTCATAATTTCTTCTGTCATAAAAATTCCTCCTAACGCTTAAAAAGTGTAAAAACTTTTTTGTTTCATAATGCTGTCGGCCAAACAACTGAAAACAAAAAAAGTGCCCACATGGAAATGTGAGCACCTTTGCTTTTTTCAAATGCAAATTATACGCTTTCAAATTCGTTTGTCAAGCAAAATAAACTTTATTTTCTAAAAATTTGCAAAAACATAAAAAAGCAAACATTTTACAGGGTGTGACTTGATTTTATTAAGTGAAAAAAGGGGAATGGTACAAACTTATGAGGTTGAAACGAAATTCTTTAAATTCAATTAGAAAGAAGCTGGATGTATATTTTGCTTTTAGTATCATGTGGTTCTTTTTACTGAGAAGGAACAATAATGCGTATTGTGATATTAAAAAAATAATGATATATTATACAAGAGTTTTAAAATATTACCATTTGGAGGATGAAATATTATGTATATTATTTGTTTGGATTTGGAAGGTGTATTAGTACCTGAGATTTGGATAGCATTTGCAGAGGCAAGCGGCATTCCTGAGCTTAAAAGAACAACAAGGGATGAGCCGGACTATGATAAGCTTATGAATTGGAGACTTGGAATACTGAAGGAGCACGGACTCGGTCTGAAGGAGATACAGGAGACAATTGCCAAAATTGACCCTATTCCGGGAGCAAAGGAGTTTCTTGATGAGCTTCGTTCCGTATGTCAGGTGATTATCATAAGTGATACATTTTCACAATTTGCAGGACCATTAATGAAGAAACTTGGATATCCTACAATTTTCTGTAATGAGCTTGTCGTTGCAGATGACGGAGAGATAACAGGCTTTAAGATGCGTTGTGAGCAGTCGAAGCTGACGACAGTTAAAGCGCTTCAATCTATAGGATATGACACCATCGCAAGTGGTGACAGTCATAATGATCTTGGTATGATTTATGCCAGTAAAGCAGGATTTCTTTTTAAGAGCACAGAACAAATTAAAGCAGATCATCCTGAGCTTGAAGCATTTGAAACTTATGATGAATTGATGGCTGCTATTAAGAAGGCTATGATTTCGTAATTTATGTGTAGAAGATATTGCGTACATACATATTACTGTTTTTGTGATTACGATGTAGTTTCAGTTTGAGTACATTGCAAGGTTTTTTATTCTACAGGAAGTTCCGCCGGAATTGTCTATATGAGTGATGTGATTGATTCTTCATAGTTATTGGGATTTGTTAGATGGGAAGAGGTATGAATGAATTATAGGAATGACAGGTATGGAAATAAAATATCATTGCTTGGATATGGCTGCATGCGTTTTGCCAAAAAAGGGGGCAGTATTGACCTTGATAAGGCAGAGCGTGAGTTGATGACAGCGATAAATCGTGGTGTAAATTATCTGGATACGGCTTATATATATCCGGGAAGTGAGGCCGCTGTAGGAGAGATTCTTTCGAGAAATAATTGTCGGGAAAAGGTCAATATTGCGACAAAGCTTCCACAATATTTCATTAAAACAGAAGGCGCTATAGAGAAATATTTTACGGAGCAATTAAGCCGTCTAAAAACAGATTATATAGATTATTACCTTATGCATATGCTTACTGATATAGCCGCATGGGAGAAGCTTGTGAAGCTTGGTGTCAAGGATTGGATAGAGGATAAAAAAGCAAAGGGCATCATAAAAAATATCGGTTTTTCCTTTCATGGAAATACGGATATGTTTTTGAAGATTCTTGAGGCCTATGACTGGGATTTTTGTCAGATACAGTATAACTATGTGGATGAGAACAGTCAGGCAGGACGCAAGGGACTTATGGCGGCGGCAGCGAAGGGAATACCTGTTATTATTATGGAACCGCTTCGGGGTGGAAAGCTTGTAGATTTACTTCCGGAAAAGGCAAAGAAAATAATTGAGGATTATAATGTGAAAAGGACACCTGCCGAATGGGCATTTCGCTGGCTGTGGGAGCAGCCGGAGGTTACCTGTGTTCTTTCGGGTATGAACAGCATCAAGATGGTTGAAGAGAACTGCCGTGTGGCATCTGAGGTATGTGAACATGAATTTACACAGGCAGATTTGAATATCACCAGATTATTGCTTTGCAGAAGGATATGGCTGATATTCAAAAATGTATAGCGTGCGGAAAATGTGAATCGCATTGTCCGCAGCATATAGAGATTAGAAAACAACTGAAAGAAGCCCGTAAGCATTTGCAGCCGTGGTACTACAGATGTATTGTTAAGGTGGCAAGATTGTTTAAGTTCTGGTAGCCTTTTATTTGACTTGATAGTGGACAAATTATATAATAAACGCATAGCGAAGGAATTACATTTAAACACTTAATTTACGATGAAATGAATGCTTATATCAATGGAATATGGAGTAGTATTATGAAATATAAAAGTATTGATGAATTGAATAGTATATCGTTAACTGATGCACAGGTAAAGCGTTTTGAAATGTCTGAGGAAAATAATGTACTTACACTTGCTGTAGAAGGCGCTGTAGTTATGGCAGGAAATTCCCAGAATGAGTATTATGCCAATAAATATACGGATTTAATGCAGATACGATTTTTGAAGCCTGTTATGGAGGCCATACTATTAGAAGGTCACAAATATTATGATGCGAATAACAATTTGATTGAGCAGGTGCCGGATATTCCGATAGATTCAGATGAGTATCAAAAGATTATGAAGACCTTTGAGGAGCAATATATTTTTTATGGTGGAATTCCGAAGGAGAATGTTGTTCAGAATTATGTCAATCAGAATGGGTTGAAAATAACAGGTGACATGAACTGCTATCAGATGATAATAGATGTGGAAGAGGATTCATATGTAGTCAGCTTTTATTACGAAAAGGCAGTTGCGGAGTGGGAGCATTTTCTCAATAAGGCAAATATGGGTTCGTTGAGCATTTGAAATGAAACGATACAGTGCAAGGTAGAAATGAATATTTAAGTTTGCATAATAGTGAGGTGTACATATGGCAAAAAGAATCAAAAGGTATATAGCATACATAGATGAATTATTATTACGGGATGATGTGAATTTTGAAGAAGAACTGAACAGACATTTGACACAAATGAAATTTTTTATGCATGAAAGATTGATACATCTTATTGTTACGGTTTTGTTTGCGCTTGCAACTGTAATCAGTTGTCTTGTATTTATTTTAAGCGAACAAATTGGAATATTGTTGTTGTCCGTAGCATTTTTTGTACTTTTGATTCCATATATAAAGCATTATTATCTTCTTGAAAACAGTGTACAATATATGTACAAGCAATATGATAAAATGATGGAAAAAGCAGGATATAAAGCATTTGATAATGAGGATAAATAATGTTTATCGAAATGATATACGCTCCGCGAGTCTTGAATTGCAGACACGAAGTGCCGAAACCGTATTATATATTAATATAGACATCTTATGGGATGCGGATTATAAGGAGGTAATATGTTTAATCTTGTTATGGGAATACTTATGGTAGGTGTAGGCTGTTTGTGTCTTGTATGGGCTTTTTTCAGCAAGACGATGGCTGTACAGATATTTTTTGGCTGTGCAATGATTATATTTGGAATAGTGGAAATTATCAGATCAAAATCCATAAGGGAAAGAAAAAAACGTGCAAAAGACAGAGAATTTGACGCTTATATGATGATGGCAGAACAGATGGGAGTAGTAGTAAATCCCATTACCGGAGAGGTTGTTTCCAAGAAAAAGGAAGCTCAAACAGAAGAAATAGGACAGCGTGAAGCATCTGAAATGCAGGAATCAGAGCAGGCAGAAAAATAGTCCGGCAGCAGTGCCCGTATGACAGTTTAATCCAGATAGTACCATTTATCAGTTGCAAATAATATATATGGCGGAATGCATTTTGTATATCCGCCATATTTTATTTGCCAATCTTGTTATTTCAAAAAAATCTTATTATTTTAAAGTGGAAAAATCATATTCTGAGTAATTTTTACCATTATCATCGGAGTGGTATATTTTTCCATCTTCAGAGTCAAGATAAAAATCTCCCAGCTTTGAATCATTTTCAAGTGTGGTGTCATGAAGCTCGAAATGATATCCCTGTCTTCCTGAAGTATACTCGGTAAGGTCCTTATCATTGTTACGAACCTCATATTTGCCATCGCCGGAAGGAAGCTGACTCATAAAATGGTTGTAGGCATCATCATATGTTTCAAAGCCATTTGAAACAGCATCGCCGACGTCGTTTGCAACATCATCGACAGCATCGCCGATATCGTCAATTGCATTGCCGACATCATTTCCTACGTCATTCATAAGCCCATCCTCGCTGGTAGAATTAGATTCAGAATTACCTGTTGTGTCGTTATCAGCATTGTCATTTCCACATGCTGTAAGACTAAAACATAGCATAACCATGCAAAGGCATAAAAATATTATTTTCTTCATAATATTATCTCCTTTATTTTTTAAAATTTGTATGAGTAGTATAAGTAACAGATAAGATAATTATTCATATAATAAAAATTTTTAAATATATTATAATAATAATATTTGGAATATAAAATGTATGAATCAAAAAGGCTTTGTCAATGAAAGTAGCAAAATAATAGGAAAATATTGGCAAATTGTTGTAATCGTTGTAGCAGTAATTATATTGTTCATCTTTATTTGTTATTACATATTGAAAAACGGAAGATGGGGATTTTATATGGATGTGCAGGAAGATCAATCATATTCTGAAGTGAGTGCTGAAGTCACAAATAATACAGGTAAGAGAGCATATCTTACCTTTGATGACGGACCATCCGAAAATACAATGGAGCTGCTGGATATCCTTGATGAGTATGATGTGAAAGCAACTTTTTTTGTCATAGGAAGAGAAGAGAAATATTATGATTGCTATAGGGAAATTGTAAAAAGAGGTCATGTGCTTGCGCTTCATTCGTATTCACATAATTATAAACAAATATATAGTTCTAAGGACAATTTTGTGAAGGATATTGAGGAATTAAGGAAATTATTGTATGATGTAACAGGAGTCAATGCAATTTATTACAGATTTCCTGGAGGAAGTTCAAATTCTTTGACAAAAGTGCCGATAAGTGAACTGGTTGCTTATGTAGAAGAGCAGGGATTGGTTTATTTTGACTGGAATGCATTAAATCAGGATGCCGTATCGGGATGTTTGTCACCGGAACAGTTGGTAGACAATATCATGCAGGATGCAAAAAATCATAATGATGTTGTTATATTGATGCATGACCTTACAGAAAGACATACAACAATAGAGTCTATTCCGTTACTGATAGAAACACTGAGAGAAGAAGGCTATGAGATATTGCCTATAGATGAGAATACACCGCTTATAAGACATCATATAACATGAGGCTTTATAAACGGATTGACACAGACAGGTTGAAAAAAGCTTTCGGCAGGAAGCTTGGAAATAAAAGGTGTATGATATGACAAAAGATGAGGCTTGGAATTATATAGAAGAAATAAATAAGGCAGGAAGTGTTTTAGGACTTGAAAGCATGACAGAGCTTCTTGAACGTCTTGACAATCCTCAGGAAAAGCTTAAGGTAGTTCATATTGCCGGAACAAATGGAAAAGGCTCTGTGGGTGCATTCCTTGAACAGATTTTAATAGATGCGGGATATCGAGTTGGGAGATATGTGTCCCCGACCATATTTTCATATTTTGAGCGTTTTCAAATTAATAAAGAATATATGAGCGAGGATGATTTTAAAAGGATTCTAAGTACCGTGAAAAATGTATCGGACCAAATGGTGGAGAATGGATTTAACAGACCAACGGCATTTGAGACGGAAACTGCGGTAGCATTTCTTTATTTTGTAAATAAACAGACTGATATCGTTTTGCTGGAGACCGGGATGGGAGGAACTTCTGATGCGACAAATGTATGTAGGAGACCATTATGCAGTATTCTTACCAGTATCAGTATGGATCATATGCAATTCCTTGGAAACAGTATATATGATATTCTGAATGCAAAGCTTGGCATCATCAAAGAAGGGGTACCATGTATATCAGATGTCATGGAAGATGAAATGAAAAAAATATGGTTAGATAAATGTGAAAACATGAAAAGCCTTCACATAATGACAGACTTTGGACAGCTAAGTGTGACAGATAACACATTAAATGGTATTCAATTCACATATAAAGAAAAAGAATATATGATATCCATGTTGGGAAAACATCAGGTAAATAATAGTATTCTTGCTATAGAAGCCGCGGATGTTTTAAGTAAATCGGGGTTTGATTTGGATTATGTGAATATACGTAGAGGTTTACATAATGCAAAGTGGCAGGGGCGTTTTCAGAAAATATCGGATGAACCACCTGTTTATGTGGATGGTGCACATAATGAAGGCGGATGGCTTGCTTTAAAAGCCAATATAGAAGATTATTTTGCCGGAAAACAGCTTATATATGTGTGTGGTGTGCTGAAGGATAAAGAATATAAAAAAATGATTCAACTGTTAACGCCATATACTGACTGGTTTATAGCAGTGACCCCTGACAGCCCCCGTGCATTATCAGGGCGGCGATTGTCAGAGTATGCGGAAGGTTATGTAAAAAACAGCATGAGCTGTGCTCTTGATAAAGCAATGGATAAAGCTTTTGAACTTGCAAAGGGATTCAGTAATCCTATTATTCTTGTGTACGGCTCCTTATCATTTATAGGACCTGTCATAGAAAGGTACGGAAAGCAAAATGGAAAGACTAAATGCAATACTAAATAACAGTGGGTATCAATCATTAATTGATAAGATAAATAAAAATGAAGCGGACAGAAGATTTTGCCGTCATGGAATCGAGCATTGTCTGGACGTGGCAAGAATCGCATATATTATTAATCTGGAGCAGGAGCTTAAGATTCCAAAGGAAATTATATATGCTGCGTCCTTGCTGCATGATATAGGCAGGGCGGATCATATTACCTCAGGGAAAAACCATCACGAATTAAGCTGTCAATATGCAGAAGGTATTTTGAAAGAATGTGGCTTTAATGAACAAGAGACTGCAGCCATATTAAAAGCCATAGCGGCACATAATACAGACGGAATACACCAGACCGGATTGCCGTATGTGTTATACAAAGCGGACAAGTTATCGCGGAACTGCTTTGATTGTGAAATGTATAAGGAATGTTATTGGAATGCAGATGCAAAGAATGACAGAATAAATTTTTAAGGAGAAAAATATGATTATAGGAAACAGAAATTTTAAGGATAACGAAGACCCTCATATCATGGGAATACTGAATGTAACGCCGGATTCCTTTTCGGATGGCGGTCTTCATAATAAATTGGAGGATGCGCTAAAAGAAACAGAGAAAATGATAAATGAAGGAGCAGATATTATAGATGTAGGCGGAGAGTCAACTAGACCCGGATATACATTGATATCTGATGCCGAGGAGATCGAAAGGGTATGTCCCGTTATAGAAGGGATAAAAAAACGCTTTGATGTCCCTGTTTCTCTGGACACATATAAATCGGGTGTGGCAGAGGCAGGCATAAAGGCAGGCTGTGATTTGATAAATGATATATGGGGCTTAAAATGGGATGGAAGTATGGCAGATATGATTGCAAAATACAATATACCCTGCTGCCTCATGCACAACAGGAGAAATACGAATTATGGAAACTTTCTTCAGGATGTTATAGCTGACCTTGATGAGACTATGGAAATGGCGGAAAAGGCAGGAATAAGTAAGGATAAAATAATGGTAGACCCGGGGATCGGGTTTGCAAAGGATTGCAGTCAAAATCTTCAGATGATGAACCATTTGGAGCTGCTTCAGAAATGGAATGTTCCGATACTTCTTGGAACATCCAGAAAATCAATGATTGGTCTTACACTTGATTTACCTGTGACAGAAAGGGAAGAGGGAACTGTAGCTACATCTGTTATTGGACTGATGAAGGGATGTCAATATTTCAGAGTGCATAATGTAAAAGCCAATTACAGAGCTGTAAAAATGGCAGAGGCAATACTGAAGTCTTGAAATTTGCATTTATCTGCGGAATGCTTACATAAATGGAGGATATGCGTATGGATAAGATTATAATAAAAGGACTGGAGATATTTGCCCATCATGGGGTGTTTGAAGAGGAAAATGTACTGGGACAGAAGTTCGTAATTGACGCAGTACTTTATATATCCACAAGGCAGGCAGGGCTTAAGGATGATATAAAGAAATCCATCGATTATGGGGCAGTCTGTGCCGATATCAATCATCTTATGCAGGAACGGAATTATAATCTGATAGAGACTGTAGCGGAAATCGTAGCGTCAGAGCTGCTTGTCAAATATCCTGATATGAGAGGAATCGATATGACAGTGAAAAAGCCGTGGGCGCCTATTTTGATGCCGATAGAAACAGTAGCAGTCTCCATATCAAGAAAAAAGCATATCGCATATCTGGGACTGGGCTCTAACATCGGTGACAGAGAATCCTATCTTGATTTTGCAATAGATGAGTTGAATAAGGATAAATATACCAAGGTTACAAAGGTATCTGATTTTATTGAGACAGAGCCTTATGGCGGTGTAGAACAGGAGGATTTTTTAAATGGGTGTATTGAAGTGGAGACACTCTATGAGCCGATAGAGCTTCTTGAATTGATAAATGATATTGAAAAGCGTGCAGGACGTGAGCGTGTAATACATTGGGGACCAAGAACACTGGATATTGATATATTATTGTATGATGATGAGATATATGACGATGAAAACCTGCATATACCTCATGTGGAGATGCACAAGAGAGATTTTGTGCTTGAACCACTTGCAAGTATCGCAGGTTATAAGCGCCATCCGATACTGAGAAAAACCATAGATGAACTCAAGAGGGAGAAACCATGGAAGAGATAAAAAAGCTTGAAGCGGAAATTAAGAAACTGACCGAACAAAGAATAAAATTGATAGAGGAAGGTGTCGATGACGATTTTTTGAAGGAATTTGCTGCGGTGGATAAACTGAATGTGACAAAGGATACGGTTGTGGTCTATCAAGGCGTTCCGGGAGCATACAGCCATCAGGCCATGCATGAATTTTTTGGCGGAGATATAAAGAATATAAATGTTCCTCAGTTTGAAGATGTGATTGAAGCTGTTAAGAACGGAAAGGCAGATTACGGGATATTACCGATAGAGAATTCTTCGGCAGGCTTTGTCAATGGCATATATGACATGATAGGAAACAGTAATCTGACCATAGTAGGCGAGGACGAAGTGAAGGTTGCACATGCATTGCTTGGAGTTCCGGGGGCAAATCTTTCGGATATAAAGGATGTTTATTCCCATCCTCAGGGACTTATGCAATGTAAGGATTTCCTGGATGAGGCAGGATATGTCCAGCATATGGTTGCCAATACGGCAGTAGGAGCCATGCAGGTTATCAATGAGGAGGATATAACAAAAGCAGCTATAGCCAGCGAGATGGCGGCTGAAATATATGGTCTTTCTGTACTAAAAAAAGATATCGTAAATAACCATAATAATACGACAAGATTTATTATCTTAAGTACAGATAAAATCTATGTAAAGTTTGCGAAAAATGTCAGTATTCGCTTTTCATTGCATGATGAAAGTGGTACACTTTATAATATATTAGGACATATCAATATGAACGGAATTAATATGACAAGTATTGAGTCCAGACCTCTGAAAGGAAGAAAATGGGAATATTCTTTTTTCATAACGATGGATGGTAATTTGTCTGATGTAAATACCATAAATGCATTAAAGGGGATATATAGGGATTCAACTGATTTTAGGTTGATTGGAACATACTAATCAGGATTGCTTGGCGCATACTAAATGGAAAGAAGGGGTAATGCTATGGCTGGTAAGACATTTGCAGCTATTGACGTAGGTTCAAACGAAATATCCATGAAGATATACGAGATAACACCGAAAAAGGGTGCAAAAACCATTGACTATGTCAATAGCATAATTGAACTGGGGGGCGATACCTATAAGGATGGAAAGATAGGGGAGGAGTCTATCTCTAAGGTATGTGAGATACTGAATAAATTTAAAAAGAAAATGAAGGAATATCGTGTTGAAGATTACAGGGCATATGCTTCAAGTGCTGTCAGAGAGGCTGAAAATTCGGTTATGGTTCTTGAACGTATCAAGATGTGCACTGACATTGATGTTACGGTACTTAGCAATTCGGAACAAAGATTTATGAATTATAAGGCATATGCCGCATCAGGAATTGATGAAGAGATGGGAAATAACAAGAATACTGCTCTTCTTGATATAGGGGCAGGCAGCTTGCAGATTTCTATATTTGATAAAACAAATCTGATTCAGACACAGAATCTTCCTATTGGTGCAGTGCGAATAAGAGATTATCTGAAGAAGTTTGGTTCCGATACGGTTGCGCTAGAGAATATTATGGAAGAGTATGTATCCAACTTTATTATAGAGTTTAGGAATCTCTTTATCAATGATAAGGATATTAAGAGTATTATTGCGATTGGTGATGGCATTACAAATTTGAAAAAGGCAGGTCCTGAGCTCAATATAGCAGGCAGTATAACGAGGGAACAATTTGCTGCCTTGTATAAAAAAGTAGTTGACACAAATCCGGAGGAATTGGCTGAGAAATATGGAATTCCATATGAGCGGGCGACACTGATGCTGCCGATGGCTATTATATATCAGTCGTTTCTTGATAACTCCAGAGCAGAATATATATTGACTCCGCATGTCACCTTTTGCGATGGAATCGTTGCTGATTATATGGATAAGAATGGCTCGCTGCTGATTCATAAGGATTTTGACCAGGATATACTTGCATCGGCAGAAAATATATCAAAGAAATATAAGGTTAACAGAAAGCATACAATGAATGTTGCAAAAAACGCACTTGATATGTTTGATGCTTTAAAGCATATTCATGGACTTGGAAAGAGGGAGCGGCTTCAGCTTCATATTGCTGCACTGCTTCATAGCTGTGGTAAATTTGTCAATATGAGTGAGGGCACTCTGATATCCTACAATATTATTATGTCAACTGAAATTTTGGGGCTTTCCCATAAGGAACGTGAGGAAATAGCAAATATAGTAAGGTATAATGTCTATTATCTTCCGTCCGAGAAGAAAGCGCAGAAGGATTTAAAGAGCGCCGATTATATGAAGGTTGCGAAGCTTGCGTCAATACTTAGATTAGCTGATGTACTGGACAAGAGCCATAAGCAGAAGATAAGTAATATAAAATTCAGTATCAAAGATAATACGGTTGTTATGTCCGTAGATACGCTGTCGGATATTACACTTGAGGCAGGTTTATTTAAAGAAAAAACGGAATTGTTCAGAAAGGTATTTGGACTTAAGCCTGTACTGAAGCAGAGAAGGGGGCTTTAATTATGGCGGAAAATAAAAACGAATTATTTTATAATAGGGAACTGAGCTGGCTGGAGTTTGACAAGAGATGCTTAAGTGAGGCAAAAGATAAAAGTATACCTTTATTTGAAAGAATAAAGTTCCTCAGTATAACGGCTTCAAATTTGGATGAATTCTTTATGGTTAGAATAGCATCGCTGACAGATATGGTGCATGCCGGATATACGAAAAGAGATATAGCGGGCATGACAGCGGAGGAACAGCTTCAGGCACTGATTACCAGCACCAAGGAGTTTATGAAGAATCAGTACCAAACCTATAACAGATCTTTGCTGCCGCTTCTTGAATCAAATGGTCTGAAGGTAGTAAGACACTATGAGGATTTGACATCGGAACAGGCAAAATATGTCGATAAGGTATTTGAAAAGGATATATATCCGGTGCTTACACCGATGGCTGTTGATTCTTCAAGACCATTTCCTCTTGTAAGAAATAAATCTCTCAACATAGGTGCACTGATATATGATAAGAAAAAGGATGTAATGGATATTGCAACGGTACAGGTGCCGTCTGTTCTTCCTAGAATCGTACGACTTCCATCAAGTGAAAAGGCCGCAACTGAGATTATTCTGCTTGAGGAAGTGATAGAAAAGAATCTTGATAAGCTGTTTTTAAATTATGAAATCGTGTGTGCCCATCCATACCGAATCATGCGAAATGCTGATTTTTCCATAGATGAAGAGGAAACTGCCGATTTGCTTAAGGAGATAGAAAAGCAGCTGAAAAAGAGACAGTGGGGAGAGGTTATCCGTCTTGAGGTAGAGGACAGTATGGATAAAAAGCTTCTTAAGGGATTAAAGAACCATTTGGGTGTTAATGAAGAGGTGGTATATAAGATTAATGGTCCGCTTGACCTGACCTTCCTGATGAAGGTGAATGGGATAGAAGGCTTTGACCATTTAAAATATCCAAAGCATGTACCGTGTCCTGTGCCGGGAATGGGAGATTACAGTAATATATTTGAGCAAATAAGAAAAGGGGATATTCTCTTATTCCATCCGTATTATGAATTTACGCCTGTTATTGAATTTATCAGGCAGGCGGCAGTTGACCCTGATGTACTTGCGATTAAGCAGACGCTGTACAGAGTGAGCGGTAATTCGCCTATCATTGCAGCACTGGCACAGGCAGCAGAAAACGGAAAGCAGGTTACGGTTCTTGTAGAGCTGAAGGCAAGATTTGACGAGGAGAATAATATTGCCTGGGCGAAGAAGCTGGAACAGGCAGGCTGTCATGTTATATATGGTCTGGTAGGCTTGAAAACACATTCCAAGATTGCCCTTGTGGTGAGACGCGAGGAAGACGGTATCAGGAGATATGTTCATCTTGGCACAGGTAACTACAATGACCAGACAGCAAAGCTGTATACCGATATGGGGCTGCTTACATGCAGTGATCCTATCGGAGAGGATGCTACGGCAGTATTTAATATGCTGTCAGGATATTCAGAGCCTAAAAAATGGAATAAGCTGGCTGTTGCACCAATCTGGCTTAAGGATAAGTTCCTTATGCTAATAAACAGAGAGGCTGAAAATGCAAGACAGGGCAAGAAGGCGAGAATAATTGCGAAGATGAATTCCCTTTGTGAGCCTAAGATTATGCAGGCACTTTATGATGCTTCTAAGGCAGGCGTTAAAATAGAGCTTATAGTAAGAGGAATATGTTGTATTAAGGCGGGCGTAAAAGGTCTTAGTGAGAATATTTCGGTAAGGTCTATTGTAGGTAACTTCCTTGAACATTCCAGAATATTCTATTTCTATAATGACGGCTTTGAGGATATCTATATGGGAAGCGCAGACTGGATGCCTAGAAATCTTGACAAGCGTGTGGAAATAACATTCCCTGTAGAGGATGTAAAGCTCAAGAAACAGATTAAGGAAATACTCAAAATTCAATTAGCCGATACGCTTAAAGCGCATATCATGCAACCTGATGGAAGCTATGAGAAGCAGGATCTTCGCGGCAAAACGAGACTGGATTCTCAGATGTATTTTGTGGAGAAGGCGCAGAGTACGGCAAAGCAGCCTGAGGAGGAAGGAAACAAGAGGGTGTTTATACCTGTTGAATCCAATCATTAAGACAGTGCAGGAATGCGCTGAAAGCGGTTATCATGTAGCGTAATTACGGTTTTCTATATAAATTATGGATTTTTAATAGATTTTCTTGACATCATTCTTGGATTGTGCTATATTATGATAGCTGTGTAAACAGAAGACAATAAAGCAGAGTATCCACTCTCACCTTAGCACATGTAGTGACTTGGGTTTATATTGAAGCCAAATAACATATTTGTTGTTTGTATCAATATGCTTATATATAGTGGATAGTTTGCCCTATCCACTTTTTTTATTTCATAGGTATTTCCTTTGAAATTGTTATTACATGTTAAATTGGAGGTAGAGAGTCATTAGCGAATTAATGATTAACGAACAGATTAGAGACAAAGAGGTACGAGTTATTGGTGAGGGCGGTCAGGTTTTAGGAATTATGTCCTCAAAGGATGCACTTAAGCTTGCAAAGGAAGCTGAACTTGACTTGGTTAAGATTGCTCCACAGGCAAAACCGCCTGTATGCAAGATTATTGATTATGGTAAGTACCGTTATGAGATGGCACGTAAGGAAAAAGAAGCCAAGAAGAAACAGAAGACAATGGAGATTAAAGAAGTAAGATTATCTCCGAACATTGACACAAATGACCTTAATACAAAAGTAAATCAGGCAAGAAAGTTCCTGAATCATGGTGATAAGGTTAAAGTGACACTCCGCTTCCGTGGAAGAGAGCTGGCCCACGTTGAGCAGACAAAGGGAATTCTTGATGAATTTGCAGAGCAGCTTTCAGATGTGGCAGTTATTGATAAGCCTGCGAAATTTGAAGGCAGAAGTATGATAATGTTTTTAACACAAAAGCGTTAAATAGGATATATGACATATATTTAAGGAGGAAATAACGAAAATGGCTAAATTAAAGACAAAAAAAGCAGCAGCTAAGCGTTTTAAGAAAACAGCTAACGGCGGTTTAAAGAGAGCAAAAGCTTACAAGAGTCATATCTTAACCAAGAAGACCACTAAGAGAAAGAGAAATCTTAGAAAGGCTACTATGACAGATGCAACAAATGAAAAGGTAATGAAGAAGATATTACCTTATATCTAATAGATCAGGAGGATAAAGACTAATGGCAAGAGTTAAAGGCGGAATGAACGCAAAGCAGAAGCACAATAAAGTATTAAAGCTTGCAAAAGGTTACAGAGGAGCCAGAAGTAAGCAGTATAGAGTAACAAAGCAGTCAGTTATGAGAGCACTTACAAGTTCATATGCTGGCAGAAAGCAGAGAAAGAGACAGTTCAGACAGTTATGGATTGCCCGTATCAATGCAGCAGCAAGAATGAATGATATTTCATACAGCAAGTTAATGCATGGACTGAAGCTGGCAGGTGTAGATATCAACAGAAAGATGCTTTCTGAGATGGCTATCAGCGATGCAGAAGGCTTTACGAAGTTAGTTGATGTTGCAAAGGCTCAGCTTTCATAAACAGAATTATATTCAACAAAAAAGTCGTACCTGAAGGGTGCGACTTTTTTGTCGAATGAAGTTGACCTAATTAAGGCTGAATTATAATATTCTCATTTCAAATATATGCCATATATGGTATAGTATCAATATAAATTTATTTTTGACAGGGGGACTAAAAAGTGTTTGTGGAGAGGATTACTAAGGACCAAATGAAGATGTTTCTTGAGACATTTGCGTGTTGCAGTGAACAGAGAAATCTTGTTATGCATCTTAGTTATGCGGGAAAGGAGCCGTTTCTGGATGTGACCAGATTCAGCAATGGAATCATTTATACGGATTCTTATTATGATTTTGACAGTACATATTGCAGTAACCTTTGGAACAAATTTCTGTATACTCAGTTCACACATGAGTATTACAGTGCGTATAAGGAATATCTGATGAAGGATGTGGACAGAAAGCTGACGAATATGATTAAAATATAGAACTAATTTCTGATTAAAAATACTATTGTGTAACTATTGTGTAAATTGAAAAAAGTTGTTGACATTTGTGAGGGTAAATGTTAATATACTACTTGCGTTGGCAAACAGCCGACAAAATATAATATTGTGCGGGAGTGCTGGAATTGGCAGACAGGCTAGACTAAGGATCTAGTGCTGGAAACGGCGTGTGGGTTCAAGTCCCATCTCCCGCACTATTTTTTTGTCCTTTTTACTATAAAAGGGCATTTTTTAAATATGTAATATAAACCTTTATATGACATATCATGAAGTTATTAAAGATAGTTTAAGAAAAGAAGAAATAAATAGGTAACATCTCTTAAAATTACTTAATGTGTGTGCAAGGACTAGACATAATCAAGAATTGCGTTTAAAATTGCATAAGGTAGAGATATAATATCTATAGTATGTTAACTGAAGCTAACATACAGTATGTAGTTATGATGCATTTATGATGCATGGGTTATGTATAGTAATAAATAAGCCGGACAGACCCAACAGTCTATGAAAATATAAGAGTATATATAGTAATTAAAAATATACAGATAATTAAGGAGGCCAGAATGTATACATATAAAAGGGTAAAAAGAGCAGCCTGTTTTGTACTTTCGGGAGCTGTGATGATATCCCTGTGTGGTTGCGGTCAGAACAGCGCAAAGGATAGTGCTCCGAATATCAATTTGGAGCCATACAGCAAGATGGTATATGATACGGTAACAGTACAACAGGGTGATATAGAATCGGTTGTTGAATTATCACTGAAACCAGATGATTTTGAGATGAAGAATTATTCTATTGAACAATCGGATTATGAGGTAGAAAAGATTAATGTAAAAAAAGGTGATAAAGTCAGCAAGGGTGATATAATGATTTCTTTTAAGGCGGAAGAAATACAGGAGGCTATAGATTCTTATGAGGAAGAAAAGGCACAAAATGAGATGCTGATTGATCACTATACAAAGCTGATGGCAATAGATAGTTCAAATGATTATTCTGACGATATTGCATCTCTTAGGGATGATATTGAGCTTGCAAATCTGTATATAGAAGAACAAAACGAAAGGTTGAAGGATTATCAGATTATAGCAGAGCGTGACGGTACGGTAACATATTTAAATGAATATTTGCAGTATGGTTATGCAACTGCCGGAGAAACGCTTGTTTCGCTTGTTTCCGGTTCTTCTGATTATACGGCTACTACAGACGATGATTTTGAATTTAAGGTAGGCGATGTATATGAAGCTGAATTAAATATAGCGGTATATGAAATGCGGGTTAAAAGCTGTGAAAAATATACGGATGCAGCAACAGGTAAAGAAATGCAGAACCTGATATTTGAGCCTACCGCCGATATGTCAGGGGTAACTGAGTCGGATGTGCTTAGCATGGTGATAAATAAACCTGTAATCAGTAATGTCATATATGTTGATAAGGATGCTGTATTTGAGGGAAAGGACGAAAACAGCTATGTCTATATTGTAAATGAAGAAGGCTATAGAAGTGCAGTAAAGGTTACTGTAGGTGATGAAGTAGATGATTATATAATCATTAAAGAAGGACTAAAAGCAGGAGAGCAGGTGACATTGAATTGAAGCTATTTGAATGTATCAATAATAAAAAAATAATTTCATATATATCTTTGATTGTTGTTATGGCCATGTGTCTTGTGGGATGCGGAAAAAAAGAGGAGGATATTCCTGAACTCATAGAACCGATTGTTACGAATTCTTCATACAGACCTGTCTCATATGGAGATATAGGAAAACAGGTCATAAAAACTGCTTCTGTCGTACCTACTGAATACTGTTATTTTTACAATACGAATGTAAGTATATCAAAGCTTTATGTCAATGTAGGAGATTATGTGGAAGCCGGTACGGTACTTGCAGAGGCAGATAGTGAAGAAATTAATTCCGACATGGATGATATAAGCGAAACCTTGTCACAGCAAAAGGCGGTCCATGAAATCAACCAGAAGATTTTTAAAGAAAGCCAGAGTGAGCTTGACTGGAAGATAAAGGCATGTGAAGAGGTTGGTGATGAAGACGGGGCGGCGGAATATAAATTGGAAAAGGCTACAGCGGCTGAAAATAACAGATATGACAATATGTTGTATGAATATCAGCTTAGCAAAACCCAGAAAAACTATGATGAGCAAAGCGAGCTGCAGGAGGACGGAACGCTTACTGCAGACCATTCCGGATATGTAACATATGTTAAGAGTATTTCAGAAGAAAGTGGTGTGTCAGGTGGTGAAAATGTAGTAATAATATCTGACGCAACGGAACCGTATATTGAGATTACAGGTGAGCAGGTCAAAAGAGGCGCATATGAAGTATTTAAAAATATGTATACCGTAATCGACGGTAAAAGATATGAAATAGAAACCTATGATTATACAAATCAGGAGTTGGCAGTTGCCCAGAGCATGTCAAGTATTCCTGATGTAAGATTTAAACTGAAGGATGGAGATAAGAGCCTCCTTAAGGCGGGAAATACATTGTCACTCTATTTTACAACCTCAGAGATTACAAATGTACTTGTAATAGGAAATGATTCATTATATGAAGAAAACGGTAAGACATTTGTATATGTAAAGACAGAGAATGATGATAAGGAAAGACGTGATATAACGATTGGAGAAAGTGATGATAATTATACACAGGTAGTAGAAGGCCTTAAGGAAGGTGAACTGGTTTACTATTTGTCAGATTCCATAATGCCTGCAAATTATGTTGAATATGAAGTATCGCTTGGTAATTTTACAAAGAGCGGAACGAGTAGGAAGTTTTCAATGGAAGACAGAAATATGGTGGTGTATTCAGCTCCTTGTGAGGGATATTTTAATACCTTTGATTTAGTTGAAGGGCAGGAGATAAAAAAAGGAGATTTGCTGTTTTCTATAGATAGCGGAGGCGGAAGCGCTGAGGTAAAGGAAATCGATATGGAGATAGCAGAAGAAAATTCCTCATATAATGAAACGATTGCGGAGTATGATGAACAGATAAAGACGCTTTCAAAGCAAATATCGGATTGGAAGTCAGGAAAGTTTCCTGACAAGACAGCTTCACCGGGAGATGCAGAAGAAAATACATTATATATGGCAGAGCAGCTCACCTGCCAGAAGCAGATAGTTTCATATAATAAACAGATAGCAACGATAAATCATAATGCGAATATAGCCTCGTTAAATAAGCAGAGAGAGAAGCTTAATAAGAATAATGACGGTAGCGGCAATATAAGTGTTTATGCCGAACAGGATGGTTTGGTAAAGAGTATAGCCGTATCTACTGATGTAAAGCTGGAGGAGGGGCAGAATATAGTAAGTGTAGGTTCGGAGGAAGATGTTATTATGGCACTTACACTGGAAAGCGACGATGGTAGCGATGCAGGCTCCCTTAAATTCAATCAGACAGTAACGATTATCAATAATACTGATGACAGTATAAAATTTCAGGGGAAATGCATTGGAACCACAGCCAATTCGTCGAGGGTATATATAACAACAGATAAAGATGGTGAAGTACATGTGACAAAGAGCTCAGGAACGGAAACAACAAAATATTTTATTGAGGTAGAAAATGAAAAGTTCTATGAACAACCGAAGACATATTTTGTTAAATATGCAAAGGAATCACTTGAAAATGTAGTAAGTATACCTGTCAATATGATTTATCACGAGGTGGAGAAGACTTCGGGACGTGAATATGATTATGTTTGGAAGGTTATGGATGGACAGCTTGTTAAGCAATATATAACCATAGGCTCCGGAGATGATACACAGAAAACCATACTGTCGGGACTTACTGTCGGTGATGTGATTGCAAAAGAAACAGCAGAGTAGAAAGGAGACGTAAATGTTTAAATTTTTAGGACATAAATTATTAAACAAAAAATGGCTTAATGCATGTCTCCTTTTGGGTATTGTACTGCTTGTGGCGGTGGCATCCTGTAATCCTATGTTTAAAAACGGAGCTTTGGATATGATGCTGTCATCAAAATTTGATGAGGCTATAGAAGCAGAAAATGAGTTTTCCTGTATGATTGGAAGAACCGGCTCGGTCGCAACAGAAGATTATGCCGACACGGCGGCTGTACGGGATAAGATAGATTCCTATGAGAGAATGTGGAACAGCTATATTGATGTTGATACCATTGAGAAGCAGACATATATGTCTATGGAAGGCACATTTGCCATGTCCAATATCGGAAACAGAAAATATCTGGATATTGTATATATGGAGGATATGGCAGAGCATATTGATATCGTTTATGGTGAAGGTATGGAGGCTGCTGCAGAATCAGGTACTTATCCTTGTATTATATCCCAGCAATATCTTGATTCCTATAATCTTGTTGTAGGCGAAGTGATGAACTTTGATGATATAACGGATTCTTCCGGCAATTCACTTGCATGTACGATTGTGGGTGTATTTCAGGAAAACAATTATAATGACATATATTGGTATGATACGGTAAATGATTTGGAAAAGAAGGTATTTGTATCAGAGGAAGTATTTAACGAAATTGTAGATAAATTTGATGCGCTTACAATTTACTATAGTGATTATCTGATGCTTGATTATGCACAGCTTACTCATTCAAATGCAATGGATACTTTGTATTATTTGAATGAATTTCAAAATGCTGACGGACATTTTGTTCAGAATTTCTCTGATATATTAATAGACTATAAAGGTGATGCAAAGTCTGTAAAGATAATTATATGGGTACTTGAGCTGCCTATCCTTGTATTGCTTTTGGCATTTATCTATATGGTTTCCAGTCAGATTTTGGAGATGGAGGATGGCGAGATTGCCATGCTTAAGAGCCGTGGTACAAGTACAAAGCAGATACTTGGTATATACTTGGGACAATCATCAATATTGTCAGTATTAGCAATATTGATTGGTATACCGATAGGTTTTTTGTTATGTAAACTTGCGGCAAGCTCAAGTTCATTTCTTAAGTTCTCTGTCAGAGATACACATTTTTATGGATTTGATGTGGGCATGATTACATATTCACTTATTGCGGCTGCTGTATCAGTATTATTTGTTACATTGCCTGTATTTAAGTATGCAAAGAATTCGATAGTAGAAGTTAAGAGCAGAATGGGAAAGGTCAATGCAAAACCATTCTGGGAGAAGTTCTTTTTAGATGTTATACTGGTTGGTGTATCTATTTATCTGCTTTATAACTATAATAAGCAGAAGTCAAGCATTGCCATCAGTATTTTATCGGGTTCAAAACCGGATCCGCTTATTTTCCTGAACTCTTCGCTGTTCATATTTGCAGTTGGTCTTTTAATTCTTAGACTGATTAAGTACATTATAAAGCTGATTTATTATATTGGAAGAAAAAAATGGTCACCTGCCGTTTATGCTTCTTTCCTTCAGATAACGAGAACCGTAAAAAAGCAGGGCTTTATTTCGGTGTTCCTGGTTATGACGATTGCCATGGGTATGTTCAATTCCAATATGGCAAGAACCATAAATGAGAATAAGACAGAGCGATTGAAGTACAATATGGGTACTGATTTAATTTTGCAGGAATACTGGAATATGGGTATATATATTGATAAAGAGAAAAATGCCCATTGGTTTTATAACGAGGAAGATTTTGAGCGTTTTGCAAAGAATACAGAGGGGATAAGCGAAAGTAGCGCAAGGGTTATCTATGATGATAAGACGACTATTAAAGTTGGTGGTACAGAGCTTGCAAACAATGTACTCATGGGAATTAATACCAAAGATTTTGGTAATACGGCGGAGCTTAAGAGCGGACTGAATGATGTGCATTGGTATTATTATCTGAATGAGATGGCTCAGATTTCGAATGGTGTTATTATTTCCTCAAATCTGGCAGAGAAATATAAGCTGTCTGTAGGTGATAGTATCTCATATGCACGTTATAATCCTATTCCATCTAAGGCAGAGGAGGAAATCGCTTCACCTAGTGGAACAATATGTGCCATAGTTGATGCATGGCCGGGCTTTAATCAATATACATATGAGAAAAATGAAGATGGCGATGTAGAGGAAATAGAGAGATATCTTGTTGTTGCCAATTATGCATATGTAGTTGGTGCCTTTGGTCAGACACCATATCAGGTATGGATGAAGCTTAAGGATGGTGCGGATTATCAAGATGTGTTAAAAAACCTTGATGAACAGGATATAAACATTATATCTTACAGTAGTATAGACAAGGATGTTTTAAAGATGCAGGAGTCACCGCTTGTGCTCATTACAAATGGCTTGTTCTCGCTGTCGTTTATCATTGCCATCATATTATGTACGGTAGGCTTCCTGATTTACTGGATTACATCTATCAAGCAGAGAGAGCTGCTGTTTGGTATATACAGAGCTATGGGTATGAGTATGAAGGAAATTAACAAGATGCTTATTAATGAGCAGATGTTCAGCTCGGTTCTTGCCAGTGTGGCGGGGTATGGAGTCGGTGCGATTTCAACGGCGTTGTTTGTAAAGCTTGTTGCAATTGTCTACCTTCCGGAAGCTCATAGTATAGATATATCAATAGTTGTTAATCCGTTTGATATTGTTAAATTAACGATTGTTGTATTGTTGATGTTTATTATCTGCTTCATAGTATTAAGAACGATATTGAAGAAGATGAACATTACACAGGCACTTAAACTTGGTGAGGATTAAAATATGGATATGAATATGATACAGGCAAGAAATATAAAAAGATGCTTTACCCTTGGAAGTGGAGAACCGTTTTATGCACTTAAGGGAATTAATATTGATGTTCCCGCTTCAAGGCTGACTATATTGAAAGGCCGTTCGGGTTCAGGAAAAACAACATTACTTAATATATTGAGTGCTTTGGATGATCCTTCTGAGGGCGATATTATAATAAATGACAGGGCGTTTAGTGAAATGTCTGATATACAGAAGGAAGAGCTTAGAAGATATGAAATTGGTTTTGTGTTTCAGTCTGTTGCGCTTATTCCGATTATGAATGCATATGAAAATGTTGATTTTGGACTTCGCCTTGCAAATTATGAAGGTAATCGGGATCAGCGGATTAAGGAGGTGCTTGAGATGGTAGGTTTATCCTCCAGAATGTACCACATGCCTAATCAGATGTCAGGCGGTGAGCAACAGAGGGTTGCCATAGCAAGAGCCGTGGCTCATAAGCCGAAGGTAATATTTGCGGACGAACCGACAGGTGCTCTTGATACAGTATCAGGACTGAATGTAATGAAGCTGTTTAAAGAGCTTGTCAGTAAGGAGGGAATTACGATTGTAATGACGACCCATGACCCGAATCTTATGGAACTTGGAGACGTAGTATATGAGATAGAGGATGGTGAGATTATTGCCTGATATGAATGATTTGCAGGTAGATGAGCTGCTTAAGGATATACCGGAAGTTAATAATGATGCTCTTGATACGGCATTTCCAGATGCTGTTGCTGTGGAATCGGCAAGGGTAGAAGGTGAAGGATTTGAAGAAGACACATTGTCTGATTATGAAGCCGATGCTGAGCGACATAGTGAGTATATGATTGAATGCGACAGCCTTGTAAAGATATATAAGACAGATGAGGTTGAAGTTATGGCACTTCAAGGTCTTGAGCTGATGATTAAGCGTGGTGAGCTTATGGCTGTCATCGGTAAATCCGGTAGTGGCAAATCTACATTGCTTAATATGATTGGTGGACTTGAGAGACCTACAGCCGGTAAGCTGTATGCCGATGGAAAGGATTTATTCGCACTTAGTGATAAAGAGCTGGTAGAGTATAGAAAGCATACCGTTGGATTTGTATGGCAGAAGAATTCCAGAAACCTGCTGCCATATATGACGGCTATTGAAAATGTACAGGTTCCAATGTTCTTTGATAAGAATAATAAAGAGGATAAGTATCAAAGGGCATATGATTTGCTGTGCAAGGTAGGCTTGGAAGATAAGATAAATTCATATCCAAGCCAGATGTCAGGCGGTGAGCAGCAGCGAGTTGCCATAGCGATTGCTCTTGCAAATAATCCTAAGATTTTGCTTGCAGATGAGCCGACGGGTGCGGTTGACTCAAAGACCTCGAATATGATACAGGATTTATTCCGTAAGCTCAACGAAGAATTGGGTATTACGATTATAATCGTTACTCATGATATCAGCCTGGCAAATAAGGTTAATCGTGTTGTTATGATAGCTGATGGAAAGATAAGCACTGAAAAGATTATGAAGGAAGCATACCGACAAAAGATGGGAGAGATGTCAAGCGAAGGCTTCTCGGCAGATGATTCACATGAGGAATATTCCGTGCTTGACAAAGCTCACAGAGTTCAGATTAGCGAAGATATGCTTGAAGCAGCAGGCATTGATACCAACAAGGTTAAGATTCAGGTGGAAGGCGATAAGGTTATCATAACAAGAGAATAAAATTTGAAAATTATGTGAAGATTGTCCTGACGCTTGCCTGAATATACTTTTTATAATATAATATTCGCGAAGGCAATGAGCCATGCGGCAATAAAAAATATAAGCCGGCTGCTTGCAGTCAGGCTTATATCTTTTTATTACCATAGGGCGAAGCCCGTGACCGAGCGAAGCGAGGTGGCATGGCGGGATAACGTCAGGCAATATGTACAGCGAAGACGGGGTGATACCCGCGAAGCCCGTGACCGAGCGAAGCGAGGTGGCATGGCGGGATAACGTCAGGCAATATGTACAGCGAAGACGGGGTGATACCCGCGAAGCCTGCGACCGAGCGAAGCGAGGTGGCATGGCCATAAATGGTTAATGGAGGATTACCATATGAAGAAATATAATGGCAAGAAAGTAACAGCAATACTACTTACATCCGCTCTTGTGGCGACCACGGTGCTTTCCGGTTGTGGAAAGAAAAAGGTTGACTACGTGGATGAAGATGGAAAAAAGGGTAAGAGTGAAGGCGGAAGTCTGTCAGCAAAGCTTGGAATACCTGAGACATACGAAGGTGAGGTTGCAGTAGGTGAATCGGGTCTGAAGAGTGTTAAAATATCGGATTCCGATATAGTAGTTCCAGATAAAGACAGTATGTCGATAGTCTATTATACTGTAAATGATATGGATAACGAATATAAGAAGAATATAGCTGAGACATTTTTTGATAAAAGTTCAGGAATATACCTATATGATTGGGAAAAACCATATAAGGGAGATATCGAAGATGAGATAGAGCTATATCAAGGTCTTATTGATGAAGCAACTAAAAGTGGTGATACAGAATCGCTTGAATGGTTTAATGAATATATGACCAGTCTTAAGGAGCAACTTACAGAGGCATCTGATGAGAGAGAGGGCGCCGGGGATTTTAGTGGTGATGAATTTATTGGAAGCGTTGGAAATAACCAGTTTATGCTTTCTTTTATGAATTCTTCTGATGGCTTGGGAAGTTACTTTGATATTTCTTTATATCCATCTACTTCAAGTTTGAAATATAAACCATATGAGGGTGCTTCTATAGCATATTATTATGATGGTGAATATGTAGATGATGAAGAAATGGAAGGAGCTGCCAATAAGTGCAGTCTGAGCTCTGATGAAGCAGTGGAAATGGCAACCGAGTTTCTTAATAAGTGCGGAATAGACGATGTCATCAATACGAGTGTATCAGATTTGGTATGGGAGTATGATGACAGTTCATATAATATACTTGCAATGGAAATGGATGGTTATGTAGCAACATTTGTACGTTCTGTTGATGGTGTTAGCCCATATACAGGTACAACATATTCGCTTGACTATTTGTATGACGATAATGTATTTTATGATGCAGCATATGAGACATATACGGTATATGTAGATGATAATGGCATACTGGAGGCATCATGTTATGATTTCCTTAAAACAACGGGCGATAAGGAAGATAATGTCGAGCTTATGTCATGGGAAAAAGTTCTGGAATCTCTGGAAACGGCTGTTTCAAGCTTCTATTCAGAGAATGAAACAAGTTATGACAGTGTTACATTTAACGATGTAAGACTATCATATTATAGAATTGCCGAAGGAGATACATATAAGTATATTCCTGTATGGATTTTTGCTGAATGTGAGGAGTATGAAGGAGAGTTAGAGTTAGATTATCCGATTCAGCTTATTATGCTTGATGCGGTAACAGGTGAATTGATTGACCTTAAGGACGTGTTGCTGGCTGAGGATTACAGCTTTGATGTAGATTATCCAGATGACGATTATATGGAAGAAGATGATTTCTCGATTGATGACACAGATGACGATACCATTATAAGTGATGAAGATATCGATTTGAGTGATCCTGATTTAGATTTGGATGATGACAGTGATTTGGATGACGACGACTATTTAGATGATGAATTATAGTATATTAATATCAATAAAATGCCTTGTTAATATGGTATAAAATATGTGGAAATCCCTGCTTTAAATGAAAAGCAGGGATTTTTTCTGGTATTATCCGGGGAGTTGGTGGTGGCGAGGCTGTAGGTTTTCGCAAATGCATAAAGGGTAAAAACAATTCTTTATGTTGACAAATACCCCTAGGGGGTATATTATGTAGGCGTAAAAACAATATTTCATAGATATATTCATCCTTTTTGGATATGTATTTGTTATAAGGAAGGTGGACAGACTATGAGTGGTAATTGTTGTAATAAAAGAAAGAAGGAACGTAGTGAAGAGGAGTATAAGAAACTTTTAAACAGACTAAACAGAATAGAAGGTCAGATACGTGGGGTAAAAGGGATGCTAGAGAAGGATGCTTACTGTGTGGACATCATCACTCAGGTGTCTGCAATAGCGGCTGCTTTAAACAGTTTTAACAGAGTCATTCTTAGTGAATATATAAAAACATGCATGAAAAACGATATACAGACCGGGAAGGACAATTCTGCTGAGGAACTTGCTGACTTGGTAAATAAACTGCTTAAATAAAAGTAAAGGATGTGAGATAAAACGTGACGAAATATAGTATAACGGGTATGAGCTGTAGTGCATGTGTAAATGCAGTGGAAAAGGCTGTCGGTAAACTGGACGGAATAGATCGTTGTTCAGTGAGCCTTCTGACAAATTCTATGACGGTAGAAGGACAGGTGTCACCTTCTGAAATAATATCAGCCGTAGAAAAAGCAGGCTATGGGGCAAGTCTGTATCAGGGGAAAAAGGATAACATAGAAGTAAAAGACAATAATTCCCGTGCAGATAATGAGATTAGAGGTATGAAACAGAGATTGATATGGTCGGTTGTCTTACTGATTCCGCTAATGTATATATCAATGGGACATACAATGTGGGGATTTCCGTTGCCGCCTATTTTGGCAGATAATCATGTTGCAATGGGGCTTATTCAGATGATATTTACCATTGCAATCATGGTAATAAATCAGAAGTTTTTTATCAACGGTTTTAAAAGCGCCATTAATGGTGCGCCCAATATGGATACCCTTGTTGCAATGGGGGCAGGAGCTTCTTTTGTGTATAGTATGTATGTGCTTTTTGCCATGACATATTCTGTGCAAAGCGGAAATCATATGAGAACTATGGAGCTGATGCATGATTTTTACTTTGAGTCGGCTGCCATGATTCTTGCACTTATTACAGTAGGAAAGACACTTGAAGCATTTTCTAAAGGCAAAACAACCAACGCCTTAAAAAGTCTGATGGAGCTTGCACCCAAAAAGGCAGTCATAATTAGGGATGGTGCAGAACAAGAGGTCGATATTGAACAGGTGGTGGTCGGTGATATATTTGTAGTAAAGCCGAGTGAAAGCATACCGGCAGATGGCTGTGTTGTAGAGGGATATAGTGCCGTGAATGAGTCTGCCTTATCCGGTGAAAGTATACCCGTAGATAAAGTGGTGGGAGATATGGTGTCAGCCGCAACAATCAATCAGTCGGGACATCTGAAATGTGAAGCTACACGGGTAGGACAGGATACGGCTCTTGCAAAAATTATAAATATGGTAAGTGATGCTGCGGCATCGAAAGCTCCTATTGCCAAAATTGCTGACAAAGTATCGGGCGTATTTGTTCCGACTGTACTTGTCATAGCTTTGATAACGGTAATTGTATGGATTATAGCGGGCAAGAGTGCCGGGTTTGTACTGGCAAGAGGCATATCGGTTCTGGTAATCAGTTGTCCATGCGCACTGGGACTTGCTACGCCTGTTGCGATTATGGTTGGAAGCGGAAAAGGGGCAAAAAACGGTATTCTATTTAAGAATGCTACTGCCCTTGAGCAGACGGGAAAAACAGATATCGTAGTTATGGATAAGACCGGAACGATAACAAACGGAGAACCGGTTGTAACGGATATTGTATGTGTATCAGGAATAAAAGAGGATACACTTTTAAAGTATGCATATTCACTGGAATGCATGAGTGAGCACCCGCTGGCAAAGGCCATTGTAAAAAAGGGCAGTGAGATGGGATTTGATATATTATCGGTAACGGACTTTGCGGCTGTTCCGGGAAATGGACTTACAGGTCAAATAGATGGCAGAAGAATAATAGGCGGAAACAGGAATTATATAAACCAATATATGCCTGATGCGAATCGTGATGCTGAAGGAAGAAACATTATAGAAAAAGCTGACAGGCTATCGGCAGAAGGTAAGACTCCTCTTTATTTTGCAATGGAACTTGATACAGACAGTATGAAGCTGATGGGAATTATAGCTGTTGCCGATACGGTTAAGGAGGATAGCAAAAAGGCTGTTAAAGAGCTTAAAGATATGGGCTATACTGTAGTGATGTTAACCGGAGATAATGAAAGAACTGCCAATGCAATAGGTATAGAAACAGGAGTTGATAAGGTTATAGCAGATGTATTACCTGACGGCAAGGAGGAGGTTGTAAGGAAGCTTCAGAAAGAAGGCAGGGTAATCATGGTTGGAGATGGTATTAACGATGCTCCTGCGCTTACAAGAGCTGATATAGGTATTGCGATTGGCGCTGGAACAGATGTGGCAATAGATGCGGCAGACGTTGTTTTGATGAAAAATAAGCTTTGTGATGTTCCTGCTTCCATAAGGCTCAGTATGGCTACATTATCAAATATAAAAGGAAATTTATTCTGGGCATTTATTTACAATATCATAGGCATACCTCTGGCTGCCGGATGCTGGTATCCGATGCTTGGACTTACACTGAATCCGATGTTTGGAGCATTTGCCATGAGTCTGTCAAGTTTTTGTGTAGTAACAAATGCTTTACGCTTGAATTTGGTTGATATATATGCTAATAATAGGAAATATAGGATAAAGAATAAGAAGAATAATATTATGTCAGAAAATATACCTGAAAACAGAGCGTTCATGATGGAGGATAAAGCTATGACAAAGACAATAAAAATAAAAGGAATGATGTGTGAGCATTGTGAAAACAGAGTGAAGAAATGTCTTCTTCAGCTTCCACAGGTGGAAGAGGCTGTTGTAAGCCATAAAGAGGGTACAGCGCTCATTACTCTTAGAGAAGATATTTCTGACAATGTACTAAAGAAAGCGATAGAAGACCAGGATTATGAGGTTATTTCTATTGTATAATTCATTTTTGGGTGATGGCATATGAAGAGAATATTAAATAGAATTTTCAGTAGAATGGTAATGACATGTATTCTTGTTGCCTTGCAGTTAGCAGTAATGATTGTAGGAATAATGGGATTACACTACTATTATATTTATGTATCGGCAGCTTTGGCGGTACTTAGCTTTCTTGTAGTTGTGTACCTTATTACAAAGGATACAAATCCTGATATAAAGCTGGCATGGATAGTTCCTATATTAGTATTTCCTGTCCTGGGAGGATTGATGTATGTATTATATGGACATGTGCTGATACCGAGACGACTCAGAAAAAATATGCTCAGGGTTAAACAGCAGGCAACATATGAGGATATATATGGGCCAAATCAATGTGCTTCAGAAGAGCTTGCGGATGAAGATTCATATAGATTATTTAGCTATGTCGAAAAATACGGCAACACACCTATCTACAAAAATACTTCGGTAAAATATTATGCCATGGGAGATGATGTATGGCCGGATATGCTTGCGGATTTAAAAGCGGCGGAGAATTACATTTTTATGGAATATTTTATTATAGACCATGGTGTTATGTGGGACTCCATACTGGAGATTCTAAAAGAAAAAGCGGCAGCGGGAGTCGATATCAGAGTAATATATGATGATATCGGTTCTATATTCAATGTCAGTAAATATTATTGGCATGAGCTTGAATCATATGGCATCAAATGTATAGCATTTAATCGTGTGGTGCCATTCCTTGCAACCATTTTCAATAACAGAGACCATAGAAAAATAACGGTTGTTGACGGAAAGATAGCATACACAGGAGGTTTTAATCTTGCAGATGAATATGTGAATAAAGTAACGCTTCACGGAGTATGGAAGGATTCAGGTGTAAGACTGATTGGTGACGGGGCATGGAGCTTTACAGTGATGTTTCTTCAGATGTGGAATTCTGTAAGATATGTGGAAGGAAGCTATTTAAAGTATAGACCGAATATCGATTATACCGAATATTCTGATGGTTATGTACAGCCATATAAGACCAATCCTTTATCAAAGGAGGTTTTAGGTGAGAATATATATATCCAGATGATTAATGATGCTAGAGATTATATCTATATATTCACACCATATTTAATCGTTACAAATGAGCTTATGACAGCTATGAAGCTTTCTGCAAAAAGAGGCGTGGATATCAGATTGGTTACTCCTGCGATACCGGATAAAAAATTTATTTTCAGAATGACTACGACGAGCTATAGAGAGCTGATTGCTGCGGGCGTCAGGATATATCAGTATACACCGGGATTTATTCATTCAAAGTGTTTACTGGCTGATGACAAGCTGGCTTCAATTGGTTCTATCAATATGGACAATAGGAGCTTTTATCATCACTATGAATGTGGTACACTGATATATAAGTCAAAGTCGATATTGGAAATAAAAAATGATATGCTTGATACATTTGCCATATCAGAGGAGATCAATAGTGAGTGGTGCAGAAAGAATTTGTCCAGAATGACATTTATTGATGCCATACTGAGATTGATTTCGCCATTGTTGTAAATAAATGTTCGGGCTATGAATATACGAGGTAGATAGTATGAAAAGAAAAGTTTTAATAGTTGATGACACCCAACTGAACAGGCTAGTACTTACACAGATACTTACGCCTAAATATGATGTGCTTGTAGCTTGTAATGGGCAGGAGGCTCTTGAGCTGCTGGCAGATAAGTATAAACAGATTTCTGCAATAATTCTTGATATTGTTATGCCTGTTATGGACGGATTTGAATTTATGGAGAAGAAGAATGAGATTGCAGAATATCAACAGATTCCTGTCATTATTGTAACCGGCAGTGACGAAAGTGAGCGTGAAGAAAAAGCTTTGCTTATAGGAGCGGATGATTTCGTCGCAATGCCGTATAAGAAAAATATAATAATGAAAAGGCTGGAAAATATTATCAGACTGAAGGAGACCATAGCAAATCTTGAGAATGCGGAGAATGACATACTGACAGGGCTGATAAACAGAAAGGCTTTCTGTTTGCGGGTTAAGAAAAGATTGGACGAGAATGAAACAGGTTATCAGATACTTGCCATTGAAATAGAAGATTTCAGAAGAATCAACGGAGCCTATGGCTGGGAAGAGGGAGATAATTGTCTTCGTATATTGTCCGGATGTATCAGAGATGTATTTTCGGGACAGGGACATATACTTGCGCATGGTGATGCCGATAAGTTCTTTATATTTAGAAAAAAGAGTGATGATTTGGAGGAGAAGTACGAGCAAGTTCAGAAACTGATATTGGACAGGTATAAAAAGTCTAAGATAGAAATTAATTTTGGCGTTTATAATGTGGATGATATCAGTGTAAGCGTGCCTGATATGTGTGATTATGTCCTGCTTGCCATTGATAATGCAAAAACAAATAAGGAATCAAAAATTATATATTATGATGAGTCCTTTAGGAATAAAATAATCAGAGAGCAGATGATTACGAATATTGCCGAAGAGGCGCTGAATGAAAACCAGTTTAAGGTATATTTACAGCCAAAGTATGATATAGCAACCAACTCCATAATGGGAGCGGAGGCGCTTGTTCGATGGATTCATCCGACGCTGGGCTTTATGTATCCGGGTGAATTTATACCTATATTTGAGAAGAACGGATTTATTACAAAGCTGGATATATATATTTGGGAAAGAGTCTGTTATCTCTTGAGCAGGTGGAAGAAGATATTTGGAAAATGTCTTCCTGTTTCCGTAAATGTATCAAGAGTTGATGTATACAGAAAGGATTTGCCTAATATATTCATGGATATGATAGAGCGTTATGGTGTAGAGCCGCAGTCACTTCATATAGAGATAACGGAGACCGCATATATGGAAAATACGGAACGGCTGATAGAGACTGTAACGATACTGAAAGAACATGGATTTATCATTGAGATGGATGATTTTGGAAGCGGATATTCATCTCTTTCTATGCTGAATGAAATTCCGTTTGATATTATAAAAATAGATATGAAGTTTATTCAGAGCAATACGATATTTACAAATTCTCATAACATCTTAGGTACGATTATCAATTTGGCAAAATGGATGAATGCACTGGTTATATGTGAAGGTGTTGAAACGGAGAAACAGCTGGAATACCTCAGAAAGCTGAATTGTAATTTCGTTCAGGGGTATTACTATTGTAAGCCTATACCGGAGGATGAATTTGAGCAGAAGCTGATGAACGATGGATTTAATCCAATATTTAACATGGAGGTATATCTGGAAAATGTTGCATCGAGAGTAAAAGCAACACAGAATGAAGAGGAGCAAAAACCACTGATACTTCTTGTTGACGATTTGGATTTGAACAGGGCTGTATTAAAAGAATTTATACAGGATAAATACAGAATTGTTGAAGCGCCAAATGGTCAGGTTGCATGGGATTGGATTGTTTCACATAAGGGTGAGGTGTCTGCGGTGATATCGGATATTTATATGCCTGTTATGAGTGGTTTTGATTTGCTTGACAAAATAAGAGAAAGCGAGGAATATGGTAATCTTCCTGTTATTATTACCTCGTCACAAGCTGAATCGGAAAACAGAGAGGTACTTAAATTACATGGTGCAGACGAATTCATTATGAAACCGTATGAGCGTGAGGAAATCATACAGAAGCTGGTTATGGTAATGGAAAATAAAGGTTAGTTGAAATGCGTATATTACGAATGTGAAGGAGAGGGTGTTCTATGAATAATAAGACAATGCATAAGCTTAGTTATGGTCTGTTTGTACTGACCGCTAAAGAAGGGGATAAGGATAACGGATGTATCGTTAATACGGCGATACAGCTGACCTCTGAGCCGCAGATGATAAGCGTGGCTGTAAATAAGAATAATCTGACATGTGATATGATAAGAAATACAAGAAAGCTTACCGTATCTATTTTGTCTGAAAAGGCTGAGTTTTCCTTGTTTAAGAGATTTGGATTCCAGTCAGGAAGAGATGTGGATAAATTTGCAGGCTTTACGGCGATGAAGCGGGGCGCAAACGGGCTTTACTATATTACAGAAGGAACGAATGGGTATATATCTGCATATGTTCAGGAAACAGTAGATTTGGGAAGTCATATATTATTTATTGCCCAGGTTACTGATATGGATGTTTTGAATGACACGCCTTCGGCAACATATGCATACTACCAGTCCAATATAAAGCCGAAGCCTGAAAAGGCAGGCAAAACACCTGAAGGTCAAACCATATGGCGTTGCCAGGTATGTGGTTATGAATATGTGGGAGAGGCGCTTCCGGAGGATTTTATCTGTCCTATATGTAAGCATCCGGCAGCAGACTTTGAAAAAGTATAACGGGAGTTGGTTATGGCTTCTTCAGTAAAGAAAAAACAAAATAAAATACAGGTTAAAAGAAAACAGAAGACAGATTATGAAGAACAGATTATCATGTGGATTACATCCATATTTTTGCTATTTATGTTTGTAGTATATCCGATATATGTGCATAACAGATACTTTGATATTACACTTACAAAGTATCTGTTATTTAAAATAGGGGTCATTTGTTACAGTATATTATTTATACTGGCTGTGTTGATGAAATATCTGAACAGGCTGTCATATAACTCCGGACATATCAGGCATCATTCAAAAGATGGAATGAAAACAGACGGAGGCAAAAACGCTGCTGTTTTGACAGTCGATATTCTGATGCTATTGTTCTTGGTTTCCGGATTTATGGCATGGCTTATGGCTGCGGACAAAAATAGTGCATTTACGGGAGAAACAGGAAGAAGATGCGGTCTTCAGTTTATGATACTTTCTTTTGTGATGTATGCATGTCTGGCATATGGGTATAAGCTGAAGGAATTTATGATGCCTGTATTTGCAGTGATATCATCAGCTACATATGTTATTGCCATCCTACAGCATTTCGGTTTTAATCCGTTTAAACTGCTGGATGGTGTCAATAAGAGCCAGAGGAATATGTTTATAGCCACCTTTGGGAATATCAATACATTTGCCAGCTTTGTGTGCATAGGAACGGCGCTTTTTATGGGGCTGTTTCTATTTGAGGATAAAAAAACGATTAAGGTGCTGTATGGTGTAACAATATTCTTGAGTGGCGGAGCACTGATTGCTGCAAATAGTGACTGCGTTTATGCAGGCTGTGGATTTGCGGCAGTGGTGTTGCTGTTTATTGCCATAGGGAAAAAAAGACTTGCCGGTTATTTGGGGGCTGTACTTTCATTGCTTATCGGATATATAGCGATGGCGCTAATGATTCGTTCAACAGGAAGAGGACTTGAAAAGATATCAGGTATGAGCAGGGCAGCAGAGCATGTAGGTGTTTTACTTGTCATTGCCATTGTTATGATTGTCCTTTTGACATTATGTAAACTTGCTCGGCCGAATGGAAAGATAAATGTCCCGGTGAAGGTGCAGATGATTGTCGTATCAATTATAGTTGCAACGGCTGTTATAACGGTAATTGCTGTGGGTGTAAGTCAGAGCTGGGAGATATTTACATTCAATGACAAATGGGGAACGAACAGAGGTTATGTATGGAGCAGACTCGTGCGTTTATATAAGGACTTTCCTCTGCACAATAAGCTGTTTGGATATGGAAATGAATCGGTAGAAGTGCTTATGGTTTCTAATTATTATGATGAGATGATGGAGATTACAGGTGTTATATATGACAATGCCCATAATGAGTACTTGCAGTATCTTGTAACCATGGGAATATTCGGAGCGTTGTCATATATCGGTGCAATCGTAAGTGCCGTTTCCTGTGGTATAAAGTACGGAAAAAGGCAGCCTGTTTTGTATGCGTGTGCGGCTGCAGTCTGTGCATATTGTGCTCAGGCGGCATTTAACGTGAACCAATCAATTACCACTCCATATGTATTCCTATTTGTCGGATTGATTGTGGGGATTGCAAGGAATATGGATAAACAGACCTGCAGCAGATAACAATATGACAGTTATCTGCTGCAAGCTGTTAATAATAGAAAATTGTCAGCTGTAGAAATAGATTCATGTTGTCAAATTGTAACAGAGAATGTTATAATGAACTGGTTTTATACATGAATGTAATGTACCTTGCGGACAAGCGGGTCATCTTTCTGTGCAGATGACGGATGTATAGACTGATTGAATGTAGGAGGAATAGAAAAATGCAGATTTACGAGGAGTTAGTAGCGAGAGGTCTTATAGCCCAGACTACAGATGAAGATGAAATAAGAGAATTGATAAATAACGGTAAAGCCGTTTTCTATATAGGATTTGACCCGACAGCAGACAGCCTTCATGTAGGACACTTCATGGCACTTTGCCTGATGAAGAGACTTCAGATGGCAGGGAATAAGCCTATCGCTCTTCTTGGCGGTGGTACAGGTATGATAGGAGACCCGTCAGGCAGAACAGATATGAGACAGATGATGACAAAGGAAACGATTGAGCATAATATAGAGTGCTTTAAGAAGCAGATGAGCAGATTTATAGATTTCTCTGACGGTAAGGCGCTGATGGTCAACAATGCTGACTGGCTTCTGGACCTCAACTATGTAGAGTTGCTTCGTGAGGTTGGCGCATGCTTTTCCGTCAATAACATGCTTCGTGCAGAATGCTACAAGCAGCGTATGGAGAAGGGCTTAAGCTTTCTTGAGTTCAACTACATGATTATGCAGAGCTATGATTTTTATGCATTATTCCAGAAGTATGGATGTAATATGCAGTTCGGCGGCGATGACCAGTGGAGCAATATGCTGGGCGGTACTGAGCTGATTAGAAGAAAGCTGGGTAAGGATGCCTATGCCATGACGATTACCCTTCTTCTGAATTCAGAGGGTAAGAAGATGGGCAAGACACAAAAAGGAGCTGTATGGCTTGACCCTGACAAGACATCACCGTTTGAGTTCTACCAGTACTGGAGAAATATTGCAGACGCAGATGTTCTCAAATGTATCAGAATGTTGACGTTTCTTCCGCTTGAGGAAATCGATAAGATGGACAGCTGGGAGGGCAGTCAGTTAAATCAGGCAAAGGAAATCCTTGCTTATGAGCTGACAAAGCTTGTTCACGGAGAGGAAGAAGCTGCAAAGGCTCAGGAAAGTGCGAGAGCGTTATTTTCAAAGGGGGTGGCAGCAGATATGCCATCAGTAACATTTGGTGCAGAGAACTTTAAAGAAGGGGCGATTGATATTGTTTCTGTTCTTGTGAAATCAGGTCTTGTTACATCAAGAAACGAAGGAAGAAGAGCTGTTGAGCAGGGCGGTGTTGCCGTAGACGGCGAGAAGGTTATGGATATTGCTGTTACGATTCCTGAAGAGAAATTCGACGGAGAGGGCATCGTAGTAAGACGAGGAAAGAAGAACTTTAGGAAGGTTCACAAATAGAGAGAAGGGTGTGGAAAACGAAAAAGGGAAAAGGGCAGACTGTACAGCTCAAGGTAGAAGGTACAAAGAAAAGTGTAAAATGGTCTTCAGATAATAAATCGGTAGCAACAGTTTCATCAAAAGACTTGGTTCAGGCGGAAAGTACAGGAAAAGCAACTATTACGGCAACGGTCGGGAAGAAAAAAATATAAATGTAAAGTAACTGTTACCAAGAAGGAGCAGCTTTATATTCCCAGTTATGCAGTAATGAGTGGAGATGTGGTATATTCTGCCGTTGGACCTGATGGAGGTGGCTGTCTTTATGCTTATAATACATCCCAAAAAGCAAAAAAATTGATATCAAAAATGCAGTGCTCGGAGATTTCAGAAAAGGGGAATTATTTGTATTGTACGGTAAATAAGTACGGTGGTTCTGACGGTAGAAATAAATATATTTATAAGATTGCGAAAAATGGTAAATCAAGTAAAAAGCTCGCGAACGGATTTTGCCCTATAATAATTGATAATTATATATCCAATATAGGCTGCAGACTACATATTTTTGGGGAGAGATATGGCTGGATAAGGCGAGTATCAGTTCCAATACATCAGGCTATTCATATACTGCATCAGGAAATAACATCTATAGAAAAAGCGGCAGTACAAAGAAAAAATATGTTCATTCAATAAGAATTTGACTGTGAAAAAAATAGTTGATTGCAATGAGTATCTATTTGCCATTGCTGATGCGTCTGATGGAGCAAATGTATATGTATATCTAATGACAAAATCAGGTAAAAAGGTTAAAAGAGTACTTACTACTTATAATGTAGGTGGTGGATGGTAGAAAAAGTAATTTTTATAGTGAAAAGGTCCCATTTGATAATGGGGCTTTTTCTAATTTTTGTTATACAATTTGTAGATTCTTACTGTACGGAATTGTTTGGGAAGCTACAATCATTTTCAATTCGTGATTTTATAATACAAGGAAGTAATATGGCGGGTGATAAAGCTGCTTCATATATGAGTAGAGCCATGCGCCCATTTTATGTTCTGGGAATGCTTACTCCATTTGTAAAATCCTTTGTGGATATACTGGAAAAGAGGATAATGTTGATTATGAATCTTCTGTTATTGACAGCAGGAAGTGTTATATGTCTGTGTGCGAATAACCTTACAGTATATTTGCTAGGAAACGGACTGCTGATACTTGGCTATTCTTTGGATATCCATATTATATATCTGGTTGAAAAACAGAATTCTTCAATATATCAGTGATATTCAAGTATTGATTATATTCTTGTGTAAAAAATATTTTATTAAAGGTATGCTTATTTGAATAAGAGCCTGTCTGTGGAACAATAGGAACGGATATATCAGATGGGAGATGACTCCCGCCTCTATAGGCGGCGAGTAACAAATTT
>CAZATW010000015.1:0-47327 GCA_964488185.1 uncultured Coprococcus sp.
CAGCTAACGCTGACACGAATCCCGCGCCAAGACTCGCGAGCGAGTCTTGAATGCATTAAATAAAAACAAAAATTTCCACATTTAATATTTACTTTACACATATATTGGGATATAATATTAAGGCACAATATATTGTGTTTAATGTGATTTTTAACGCAAAATATTGTCAATTCAAATATTCGCCTGTATAGAAAGACTAAAATTTCACCAGTTGCTAAAGGTCGTACAATTCACATACTGTTTATTGTATATATGATTTAATGGGGAGGTTATATGGAAACGAAAGTAAAAACAAACGTAATTAAGCGAAATGGAGAAGAGGTTACCTTTGATTTATCAAAGATTGAAAACGCGATATTTGCGGCAAATAAGGAAGTTGACAGACTCTATCAGCTCAGTGACTATCAGGTACATGCCATAGCAGATAATCTGGCAAAGCAGATAGAGGCAATGACCCATGCCATTCATGTCGAGGATATTCAGGATATGGTTGAAACCGGTATCATGGAAATGCGTGGCTATGAGGTTGCCCAGAAATATGTCCGTTACCGTTATAAGCGAGAGCTTACACGTAAGTCTAATACTACTGACAACGGTATTCTTGCTCTGATAGAGCACCTGAATGAAGAAGTAAATCAGGAAAACTCCAACAAAAATCCTGTTATCAACTCTACACAGCGGGACTATATGGCAGGTGAGGTAAGCAAGGACCTCACAAAACGTATGCTGCTGCCGGAGGATATTGTAGAAGCACACGAGGCAGGAATCATACATTTCCATGATTCGGATTATTTTGCACAGAAGGAGCATAACTGCGACCTTGTCAATCTTGAAGATATGCTGCAAAACGGAACCGTCATCAGCGAAACTCTGATTGAGAAGCCACACAGCTTCTTTACAGCCTGCAACGTAACTACGCAAATCGTAGCGCAGGTTGCCAGCAATCAATATGGCGGACAATCCTTTACCCTGTCTCACATTGCACCATTTGTCGATATCAGCAGAAAAAAGCTTCGCAAACAGGTGATGGAGGAAAGAAAAGAATGCGGAGAACCGCTTGATGACGAAATCATAGATAAGATAACAGAAAAGAGACTTCGTCTTGAAGTGAAGAGTGGTATCCAGACGATTCAGTACCAGCTTATAACCCTTATGACATGTAACGGACAGGCCCCGTTTGTAACAATGTTTATGTATTTGGATGAAGTGCCTGAAGGACAGATAAGAGATGACCTCGCACTGATTATAGAGGAAGTGTTAAACCAGCGTATTACAGGTGTTAAAAACGAGAAGGGCATCTGGATTACGCCTGCATTTCCAAAGCTTATATATGTACTCGACGAAGACAATATCCGTCCGGGTACAAAATACTGGTATCTTACACAGCTGGCAGCAAAATGTACTGCAAAGCGTATGGTACCTGATTACATATCCGCAAAGGTTATGCGTGAAATGAAAAACGGTGATGTATACCCTTGTATGGGCTGCCGCTCTTTCCCAACCTCAGAGGATAATGTACGAAATGCTGACGGAACAAGGAAATATTATGGCCGTTTCAATCAGGGTGTTGTCACCATCAATCTTGTCGATGTCGCCTGTTCCTCAGATGGTAACATGGAGGAATTCTGGCGAATATTAGAGGAACGTCTTGAGCTGTGTCACAGAGCACTTCGCTGCCGCCATGAACGTCTGCTTGGAACCATATCGGATGTAGCGCCTATACTCTGGCAGCACGGTGCACTGGCAAGACTGAAGAAGGGAGAAAAGATTGACAAACTGCTTTATGACGGCTACTCAACCATATCCCTTGGTTATGCCGGTTTATGCGAAATGTGTGTCCGTATGATAGGCAAAACACACACCTCTCCTGAGGGTCAGGAATTTGCCCTTGCCGTTATGCAGCGGCTGAATGACAAATGTAAGGAATGGAAGGACGCCGAACATATCAGCTATTCCGTATACGGAACTCCTATGGAATCCACCACATATAAATTTGCAAAGTGTCTCCAGAAACGGTTTGGAATCATACCGGGTGTAACGGACAGAAATTACATAACAAACAGCTATCATGTGCATGTTACGGAGCAGATTGATGCCTTCAGCAAGTTAAAATTTGAGTCTGAATTCCAGAAGCTGTCTCCGGGCGGAGCTATCAGCTATGTAGAGGTTCCAAATCTCCAAAACAATCTGGATGCCGTTATATCGGTTATGCAATTTATATACGACAATATTCTCTATGCGGAATTAAATACCAAAAGTGATTATTGTGAAAAATGTGGATATGACGGGGAAATAAAGATTGTATCTGATGATGCAGGAAAACTGGTTTGGGAATGTCCGAACTGCGGCAACCGTGACCAAAACAATCTCTTTGTTGCAAGACGTACCTGCGGCTATATCGGAACACAGTTCTGGAATCAGGGACGTACTCAGGAAATAAAGGATAGGGTTTTACATCTGTAGTATCAAGAAATCGGCACAATAGATACAGAGGCTGTCTGCCATTACTGCTCTATTGTGCCGATATTCTCACTACATCTGCTGCATATTTGTCAGATATTGCATTTTCCGTTCATTGACCACACGTATCATCTCCTGACGGTTGCTGCCATAGACCTGCGCAATCTGCTCATCATAACCAAATATAATATACGGAATTGAATTTCCTATGTACTCCATGGTTGCCTCTGCTGCTTTTTTGCTTTTCTGGTTCATCGTGATTGATGTTCCGTCTGCAAGCATAACCATAATGGCATATGTCTTTCCTGTAGGAATAAAGTTATATGAGTGTTTGGTTACATGCAGGTATACCCACAAGATTTCCCTTGTCTCAGCAAAGCTGACATTGCTTCCTGCCAAATGCATAAAAAATTCATTGTTGATTCTAAGTCCGTTTACAGGAGGTGCTGCATTGTAGAATTCTTCAATCCTTTTTAATGCCCATTCCCGATTGCCCTGTGTCTTGCAATATTCCTCTATATCTTCTAAATTTTTCCCTGAAAATCCCTGATATAAAATATATACAATAAGTGCTGCAAGTCCTGCAATCATAATCATAATCAGTATTCTGCCTTCATCAACCGCACTCATTACAAAAATCAGCAGCAATTCACACAAAACTAAAATTACCGCACCGATAATTGAATTTCTTTTGCTTTTCTTACGTAATTTTTCAAACATTGTTACACTCCTCACATTTATAGATTTCTTTTGCCCCACAGGTATATGCTCTCACGCAGCGCTCACTTCGCCCTTGGCTCTCACGACTCTGTATAGCTTCTTACTAATGCCCACTGTCGTTCGCTAAATGTTCAGCTATCGCTAAGTGTTCACATTATACCATTTCAGAGATGCCATATCAATTACTTTTATTTTGTTTTGCTTGTCAATAAAACCATAATCAAATATAATAAACAAGTATTTTATTTTACACATAATTTACACATAATCCTGTTAAGAATTAACTAACTATTATAAAAGAGAGGTGCTACAATGAAGAGATTTACAACGATTTTTCTTTCATATATTTTTATATTTTTTGTATTTGCTTTTAGTATAACCATAACCAAAGCCGCCGAAACAAAAACTCCCGTTTTAGCGGCTTCAGAAAACAATTCAGAAAACAGTTCAACAGAAGATGATATTACAACCTCCATGGAAGATACTACGGAAGAGCCTGTCCATGTTCTTTTTATCGGTAACAGCTTTACAGCTTCAAACGGATTTAATATCGGAACATTACTTGAAGAAATAGCTGCAAGTCAGGGTAAGAATATCGATACAAAGGCCATTCATCATGGCAGTGCACAACTGTCGTACTATGCTTTTCCCGCCTCTAAATTTGCTGTTTATTATAAAGAGGTTCAGTTGGCTCTGTTAACCGAAAAATGGGATTATATCGTATTGCAAGAATATAGTAAGGGCGGAATTGAAAATGCTGCCAACAATATGTTCCCAGCCATAGAACAGCTAAAAAAACTTATCAATATATATCAGCCTGATGCTGAGATACTTCTCTACATGACACATGGATTTAAGAATGGCTCTACTACTTCGGTTAATGGCCAGGATGTTCTGCTTTCTGCAACACAGCTACAGCAATATACTCAGATGGCATATAAATATATAGGAGATAAGCTGGAGCTGCGTACCGTTCCTGTCGGCGTTGCATTTTCGAGAATATCACAAACCTATCCTGATATCAATCTATTTATTTCGGATAATAAACATCCTAACTATACAGGTTTTTATCTGGCTGCCTCATGCTTTTACAAAGCAATATATGGTGAAGCTCCATCTGACATTACTGTCGTACCTGAAGGCTGCATGCTCGATGAAGAAATGCGAAGCAGGCTATATGCCGCCGCAGACGGTTCACTTACACTTAATACCTGTACACACATTATGGAGGTGGGGCAGACATATCAGTTAAAGGCAGCTATTACGGAAGAAGATGAAACAATCACATGGAAGAGCCTTAAATCTTCCGTTGTATCAGTCAGTGAAACAGGCAAGCTTACTGCAAAGAAAGCCGGAAATGCACTTATTATTGCAAAAAGCAGCTCCGGTCTTCAGGATATATGTTATATCACGGTAGAAGACGAAACACTATACAAAAAAGGACTGATGTTCACTACAAGCTATTATCAGGTGGAATCGGGAGATAAAATTAAGATAACACCTTCTGTCAGTGCATTACTTGAAGAAAATACCATCAAATGGTCGGTATCTGGAAAGTCTGTTGCTCAAGTGACATCAGATGGTACCGTAACTGCGCTGGCACCAGGCAAAGCAACAATAAAAGCCACCGATAAAATCAGTGGCAAAAGTGCTTCATATACATTATATGTAAAACTTCCTGCACCAAAGAAAATATCCGTCAAAACAATGACCACCTCAGCAAATAAAGCAAATGAGGCAAATGTACGAATAAACTGGTCGGCAGTCAGCCATGCAACCAGCTATACGGTATACCGCTCTTCAAGTAAAAACGGTACATATATTGCTATCGGTAAAACGACTTCAAGGAGCTATACTGATAAAAAAATTAAGACTGCCAAAAACTATTACTACAGAGTGACGGCTTCAAATGGTTATACATATTGTGAAAGTGAAAAATCAACGGTGTATGCACGTGTTATTGCACCGACCACGCCATCTATAAACAAGACTGCTGCAAATAACACAAGAATAAAAATAACCTGGACGCGCAAGACCTCCGCAACAGGCTATATTATATATCGTTCATCAAATAACGGAAAAACATATAAGGAAATAGCAAGGACTACTTCAAATAAAAAGCTTAACTACATAGACAAAAACGTCAAAAAGGGGAAAAACTATTGCTATAAAATAAGGGCATATAGAAATCTCGGAGATAAAACATTTTATAGTAATTACTCTTCCTCCGTAAAAATAAAGGCTGCAAAGAAAACGACTAAAAAAACAACTAAGAAAACCAGTTAATGAGTGATACTTAAACTGATAAAAAGGGATTATTATGGCAAATAAAATTCCAAATATCAGCACTCCACATGATATACACACCCATATATAGACAGACATCAAGGATGCAGAAATTCGCCCCGACATATCTTCTTTCTTATTCATATCTTCGGGCATATCACCTTTATCCTGCTTCTTTATTGCATATTGCGTTTGTTCATCCGAATTATCATTTTCCGTCTCACGCACTGTCTCTCCTGCAGCTTCACTTTGTGGCATTTCGGGGACAAAACCATCCCCGTTTTGCGGCTCCTGCATATTTCCATTCTGGTTCTTATCCATCTCGCCACCCATAGAATGATTCATGGAACCCATATCGGAAATCTCAATATCGCCCGCATCAATAAGCGTATCAATACCTGTTACTAATTCTTCATACGTACAGAATTTAGTCGGGGCAGCTTCTACATGAGGAGAAATCAAAGCTTTTACCGAATTCCTCGTTCGTACAGGTTTCAATAAAGCTGTCCCAATCATCCATCACGATATCAATCGTGTGGACGGAGTTTGTATCAAACAGACGGTTCTCATAACCCATTTCAACGGCAGTCTTTTGGATTCCAAGTTTCTCGGCATTCATGAACAGTACAGTAATCACAAGTGTAACGGCAAGAACAATACAGCAGATTTTATCCAAATGCTTATGTATTGACATAACATGCCCCCTTAACCAAGATAATCGCCGTTATAACTAACTAAAACTGCACTGGTAATTCCTTCCATTTCAGAAAGCTCGTTGATAAAATCGGTGTTGTCACTCTTCATTCTGATTTCAAGATTCAGCTCTATCGCACCCTTTTGTGCCGAAGCTGGATGAATACATAACACCTTGATATGTTTTTTTGTAAACCAGAAAAATAAACAAACTACCATCACAAATCATTAAATTATAAGCTGATATAAAACAAGGATTTTAAAAGAATAATCTTATAGTATCATAACATTGAATATTTTAGAAATAAGAACATTTAGCATAAATAATATCGCAGGTGCGGAAAACCGCACCTGCTGAAATAAAATTATCTGCTATATCTTAGCAAACACCCTGAGCGAGCATAGCTTCTACTACCTTCTCAAATCCGGCAATATTTGCACCTGCAACATAGTCGCCCTCTACACCGTAACGCTTTGCAGCATCGTCAATGTTGTGGTAAATCGTAACCATGATGTTCTGAAGCTTTGCGTCAACCTCTTCGAATGACCATGAAAGTCTCTCACTATTCTGGCTCATCTCAAGAGCTGATGTAGCAACACCACCTGCATTTGCAGCCTTACCGCCAACGAACCATACACCATTCTCCTGAAGATACTTTGTAGCATCAAGAGTCGTAGGCATGTTAGCACCTTCACATACAGCCTTGCAGCCATTTGCAACTAACTGTTTTGCATCCTCAAGAAGCAGCTCATTCTGTGTAGCACATGGAAGAGCGATATCACACTTAATCTGCCATACACCACGACCCTCATGATACTGAGCGCTTGGTCTGGCAGCAGCATACTCTGTAAGACGTGCTCTCTTAACTTCCTTAACTTCCTTAAGAAGCGCAACATCGATTCCCTCAGAATCATAAATCCAACCTGTTGAATCTGAACATGTCACACACTTAGCACCCATCTGGTGAGCCTTCTGGATTGCATAAATAGCTACATTACCTGCACCTGATACACATACAGTCTTGCCTTCCATGCTCTCGCCGTGACACTTCAGTAATTCCTGTGTAAGGTATAATAAACCATATCCTGTAGCTTCTGTACGAACAAGTGAACCACCGTATGTAAGTCCCTTACCTGTAAGAACACCCTCATATGTACCACGAATTCTCTTGTACTGTCCGAACATGAAACCAATCTCTCTTGCCCCTGTTCCGATATCACCGGCAGGTACATCGACATCAGCTCCGATATATTTGCAAAGCTCTGTCATAAAGCTCTGACAGAATGCCATAATCTCTCTGTCTGACTTGCCCTTAGGGTCAAAGTCTGAACCACCCTTACCGCCACCGATAGGAAGTGTTGTAAGTGAGTTCTTGAAAATCTGCTCAAAACCAAGGAACTTGATGATACCAAGGTTTACTGATGGATGAAGTCTTAAACCTCCCTTGTATGGTCCAATAGCATTATTGAACTGTACACGGAAACCTCTATTTACCTGAACCTGTCCCTTATCATCTACCCAAGGAACTCTGAACATAAACTGTCTGTCAGGCTCTGTAATTCTCTCAAGAATAGCGTTCTTTCTGTATAATTCCTCATTTGCATCGATACATGGTCTTAATGAATCAAGTACCTCTGTTACTGCCTGTAAAAACTCAGGCTGGTCTGCGTTTTTCTTCTGTACTATCTCAAGTACCTCGTCAACATATGACATAACAAGATTCCTCCTAGAACTTTTAATATTTAATTGCGTGATGCAATCACTGCTGTTATTATATTATATCGTCTTTAGAATGTAAAGCAAAAAAACTTAAAAAATCCAAGTCAAAGTCATTTTTTACTTGGGTTTTCTTTGTCATTTATTATTTTTACTTAAATTTTTCTCGTTTTTCATGCATTGAAGTCCACTTTTCGCTGTCTACTCTCCAGTATTTACATCTGTGCTTAACACACGTTGAAAATACAATCTGGGTTTTTGTTTTTCCAAATCTCTGTAAATCACCGACAAACTTGTCCAATTCAGATGTAGTCCTAAAGCGAACCTCTATCAGCATGGCATAATCTCCTGTTACACAGTTACACTCGACAACATTCAGTATGCTATCTATATATGGATAAAACTCTTCCTTTTGTTCCGGTGAAACCTCAAGATTGATAAATGCTTTGATATAATGCCCCATAGCCTCCGGATTCAGTCTTGTTGTAAATCCTTCCAGCACCCCTTCTTCCAGCATCTTATCAATTCTCGCACCTACTGCTGTCGGAGACATGGAAACCTCCGCTGCCATATCCTTTAATGACATTCTGGCATTTTCCTGAAGCATCATCAATATTTTCTCATCTACATCATCCAGTCTGTAATATATCAGTTCTCGTTTCTCCATAGTCGTATCTCCTCGTCAATATTTACTGTAAACATAACAAATCAAAAATATTATATACCCTTCACTTAAGAAAAACCAGTAAAAACAGTATTTTAGTTAATTTTTTCAACTTATTTTCCCTTATGTTTTTTACACATTCCACAAGTAAATACACAATTATTACTTCATTCCCTTGATATATTCGTCGATACCCTGTGCGGCAGCTTTTCCTGCACCCATCGCAAGAATAACCGTTGCTGCGCCTGTTACGGCATCACCACCTGCGTAAACACCTTCCTTGGTCGTTTTACCGTCTGCTTCATCAGCCACAATACATTTCCACTTATTTATCTCAAGGCCTTCTGTAGTAGATGAAATCAGTGGGTTTGGTGAAGTACCAAGTGACATGACAACGACATCCACCTCCATCGTATACTCAGAATCAGGAATCACCACAGGTCTTCTTCTTCCTGACTCATCAGGCTCGCCAAGCTCCATCTTCACACACTTCATACCGCATACCCAGCCGTTTTCATCAGCCAAAATCTCTGTAGGATTTGTCAGAAGGTCAAAGATAATACCCTCCTCCTTAGCATGATGAACCTCCTCAACTCTTGCCGGAAGCTCCTCTTCAGAACGTCTGTATACGATATGTGTCTCAGCACCAAGTCTGAGTGCTGTTCTTGCGGCATCCATAGCAACATTACCACCGCCGACTACGGCAACCTTCTTACCTGCCATAATCGGTGTATTTGAACCATCCTCATATGCCTTCATCAGATTACTTCTGGTCAGATACTCATTTGCAGAAAATACACCGTTTGAATTCTCTCCCGGAATACCCATGAACTTAGGGAGTCCTGCACCCGAACCGATAAATACGGCATCAAAGCCTTCTTCCTCTATCAGCGAATCAATGGTAACGGACTTGCCTACTACCACATTGGTCTCAATTTTTACACCGAGAGCCTTTACATTCTCGATTTCCTTCTTAACAACCGCATCCTTTGGCAGACGAAATTCAGGAATACCATATACCAATACACCACCCGGTTCATGCAGCGCTTCAAATATTGTTACGTCATATCCCATCTTTGCCAAATCTCCGGCACATGTCAGACCCGAAGGGCCTGAACCGATTACAGCCACCTTGTGGCCGTTCTTCTCTTCTGCCGGCTCCGGCTTAATGCCGTTTTCCCTTGCCCAGTCAGCCACAAATCTCTCCAGCTTACCAATCGATACAGGATCACCCTTAATACCTCTGATACATTTTCCCTCGCACTGTGTCTCCTGAGGGCAAACACGTCCGCAGACTGCCGGAAGTGCAGAAGATTTGCTGATGATATTAAAGGCTTCTGCGAAGTTGCCCTCCTTTACCTGCGCAATAAATGCAGGAATATCTATCGCTACAGGACAGCCTCCTACACATGGTTTATTCCTGCAGTTTATACATCTTGCAGCCTCTGTCATTGCTTCCTCTGCATTATATCCGTAACAAACCTCTTCAAAGTTTTTTGCTCTTTTCTCTGCCTCCTGTTCACGAACAGGTACCTTTGTCATTACGTCCATTATTTGTCACCTCCACAATTTCCGCATCCTCCGTGGTGGGTTGCTCCTTCTTTTGCAGCCAGATAAGCTCTGCCCTCTGTTGTCTTGTAAATCTGCTGACGCTTCATAGCCTCGTCAAAATTCACCTTGTGCCCGTCAAATTCAGGACCGTCTACACAGGCGAATTTCACTTCATCGCCTACGGTAACACGGCATGCGCCGCACATACCTGTACCATCTACCATAATCGGATTCAGGCTGACAACAGTCGGAATACCAAGCTCCTTTGTAAGCTTGCAGACAAATTTCATCATAATCATCGGTCCGATAGCTATACAAACATCATATTGATTTCCTGCATCCACAAGCTTTTGAATTTCATTTGTAACAACGCCTTTGCTTCCATATGAACCGTCGTCCGTTGTTATGTAGAGATTTCCTGCAACAGCCTTCATCTGCTCCTCAAGGATAATTAAATCCTTTGTTCTACCGCCTATGATAACATCTGCATCCACACCGTTTTCATGCAACCATTTTACCTGTGGATATACCGGAGCCGTTCCGACACCACCGGCAACAAATAATATCTTTTTATTCTTAAGTGTATCAATATCCTCATCTACAAGTTCTGAAGGACAGCCAAGCGGTCCCACAAAATCGGTAAAGGAATCTCCTGCCTTCAGGCTGCTCATCATCTCGGTAGCAGCACCTACCACCTGAAATACGATTGTAATCGTTCCCTTATCTCTTGAATAATCGCAGATTGTAAGTGGTATTCTCTCTCCGTCCTCAGAATCTCTCACAATTACAAACTGACCCGGCAGACACTTCTTTGCTACTCTTGGCGCTTCAACATCCATGAGATAGATACTGTCTGTCAATGACTCAACTTTTACAATATTATACACGTTTATATCCGTCCTTTCTCTGTCCCCCGGATATGGAGGATTGTAGTAAATAAATCCTGTTAAGTATAACACTAAAAGGTCCTATATGGCAATCGCATAATAGAACCTTTTTTAGAAAAACTGTTTCCAATTAATAAACTGCAATGCCATGTATATTAATGGGAAACAAATTACATGTATTCTGTTACTTCTTTTTCTTCTTCAATAGCCGTTCCTGTTTTCTTCGCTTCTCTGATTCGATATAAAGCAAACGCTTCATATTGTTGATTCGTTCTTCCTCTGCCTTGGCGGATGTAAGCTCCTCAGCCACCTTCGCCTGTGCATCCTGATTGTGGAAATTCAAAAACTTCTCAAAAACGCCTGGATAGGAAAAGGTTTTCTCAAGTTTTTGAGGGTAAAATACAATCTTAATATGTGTTCCGTCACATTCCACAACATTGCCTTCACCAAATTTAACATGATTTACTTTTTCATTCTCAAACATAATATCTTCCTCTCAATGCATTTACCTATGCCCTACATCCTTATTATTGCCAAATATTTGCAATAGCAATCATTAGAAAACAAAGCCTTCACTTGTGAACTCCTAAAATCCTCATGCTTTTCGGCAAAAAAGAACCGTCTCGACACGAATGTTGGAACGGTTCATTGGCTTGCTACAATATTATATTAACAAATTTTTTTTATGAAAATCCAGTGATTTTTTCACAATTCCGAATTTTCGGCAATTTATGCTACATTCATATTGCAAATTTATATATTTTTACCCATTTATGATTTTACACTCGCTTTTAACAATGATGCAACTTCTTCCTCTGTAGACAGAGATAATGCCTGCTCTGCCAGTTTATCCGCTTCTGCTTTAGACCATTTAGAAATGGTACTTCTTGTTTTCAGAACAGAAGATGCGCTCACACTATATTCTCCAAGTCCAAAGGAAATCAGAAGTGGAATTAAAAGTGTGTCCGCCGCAGCCTCTCCACACATTCCGACCATGATGCCGGCTTTATTTCCTGCCTCAATAATATTCTTCATGGAGCGAAGAACGGCAGGATGATATGCAGAGTACAGATATGCAACCTTTGCATTTCCTCTGTCGACAGCCATCGTGTACTGTGTCAAATCATTTGTTCCAATACTGAAGAAATCTGCTTCCTTTGCAAGCAAATCTGCAATCAGGCTTGCCGCAGGTGTCTCCATCATAACCCCCACCTGAATGTCCTTGTTATAAGCAATGCCTTCCTTATCCAAATCCTGCTTCAGTTCGTTTACAAGCTGTTTCACTTTTCGTATTTCCTCAACACCTGTTACAAGCGGAACCATTATCTTGATATCTCCGTATGCGCTGGCACGAAGCAATGCTCTAAGCTGTATCTTGTATGCTTCTTCATTTGACAGACAATACCGGACAGCCCTAAAGCCCAAAAACGGATTTTCCTCTTTTTCAAGACCTAAATACGGAATATCCTTGTCACCGCCTACATCGAGTGTACGGATGATAACCTCTCTGCCATTCATGATCTCGGCAGCTTTTTTATATGCCTCAAACTGCTGTTCCTCAGAAGGAAGTGAATCAGCGCCCATAAACAAGAATTCTGTACGGAACAGTCCAACACCTTCACCGTCTCCCAAAGCAACAGCCTCGGCATCCTCCGGCTTTCCGATATTTCCATAGAGATGCACCTTATCACCGTCTGCCGTAACGGTCTCCTTGCCCGCAAATACCTGCAATCCTTCTTTTTCTTTCAGATACATTTCTTTCTTCTTCTCATATTCTGTAATTTCTTCCTCTGTAGGCTCTATGAGACAAATACCCTCACAGCCATCCACAGCTATCGTCGCGCCGTCGGATACCAAGGAAAGAACATTATCAACACTTAATACCGCAGGAATTTCAAGCGCTCTGGCAAGTATTGCCGAATGTGAGGTTTTTCCTCCCAGCTCCGTCACAATACCGACTACATTTTCTTTTACGATGCCTGCGGTCATAGATGGCGTCAAATCCTTCGCTACCAACACCGTACCTGCCGGAACCTCACTGATATTGATATCAGGTGTTCCTGTCAAAATCTTAAGAAGGCGAACCCTGATATCGCCCACATCTGTTGCCCGCTGTCTGGTCAGTTCATCATCCACCTGTGAGAACATCGTAATAAACATATCACACACATTGTCCACTGCCGTCTCCGCACAACTGCCGGCATTTATCATCCCCTTTATCTCGTCCTGCATAAAGGGGTCAGAAAGCATCACAATATGCCCCTCTAAAATCTCCGCATTATGTTCACCGACTCTTTCTCTCATGGCATCTGCCATGCTCTGAGTCTTTTCTACAAATACTTCCACAGCATTCTTAAATCTCTTGATTTCAGCTTCAATATCTGTTATCTCTTCTGATACGTATTCAGGTTTTCCTTCACTGATAATGACAGCCTTACCTACACCATATCCTGCGGAACCACCTATACCCTTTATCATATTTCATTCACCCCTCGTATCACAATCCTGCCACCGGGCAATGCCGGTTACAGACCTTCCAGTAAATTAACGTGTTAACTATTCGCCCAAGCCTGATTCAATCAATGAAACAGCCTGATTCAATGCCTCCTGTTCGTCCTCCCCGGAGCACTCCACCGTAAGCTCCGTACCACATTTGATACAAGCTGCAATGATATGCATAACACTCTTTGCATTGATTTTCTTCCCCTGAACATCCAAGAAAATATCTGACTTAAACTTTGTCATTTCCTTTGCAAACATTCCTGCCGGTCTCATATGAAGACCCTGCTCATTAACGATTTTTACTGCTTTTGATACCATAATTCATTCTCCTTTTTCTATTGCTGTCAAAAACCATACCGGACGGACAGTCCATCTGATATAGTTTTTGACAAATATTCTAATTACATTCATTTATGACACATTTTTCTTAATCAGTCCAAGCATAATTGCCGTAACTGCCGAACCTCTCTCAGCCTCAGTGAACTTCTTTGGAAACAGCTTACATGCAACCGCGATACCGATTGGAGGAACCATACCACCTACCATAATCGCTGCCATAGCAATATAACATGCCTGAACTGCCGTATCATTCTGTGCGGCACCGTTTGCAACAAGGTCCGCAGCAGTAGCCAACATTCCTGTGTCGAATACATAAGCCGCTTTATTAATCGGACCACCCATATCAATCGCCATCATAGCTCCAAGTATCAGACCTAACAAAGTAAGAAGATTCTTGTCTGCCAACGAAGAAAGCATGTTGCTTAATTCTGTATTAATCAATCCGATGATAGGATTGATTCAAGACTCGCTCATCATTTATCATGGTTGCAGCATATCTTGCGATTGCTTTTTTCTCTTCCACATTCATCTGCTTCTTGACAGATACGGAAGCCTCACTTGTAATAAACTCCTGTTCTATAGCCGTTGCACCGCCACGAACTTTATTCAGCTTCCCCTGTTTATCCAGCGCATTTAAATCTCTCCGTATAGTCGATTCAGATACCCCTACCAGTTCTGTCAGCTCCGTAACCGTAATGGCATTTCTATCCAAATTCAATCAATTTCAGTCATTTCTTGTGACTATATTAGCGCAGAAATCAATCATTGCCAGTCATACTTTTAAATTATTTTGATTTTTTTTGATTATTTTTTGACTATTCTAATTTTGATAATAAATAAAAAACCAGAGCAGTTCCATTGATAAAATAAAACTGTTCTGGTCTGAATTTATCATTTTCAATATAACCAATTCTTATGAACGATAATCTCCATTTATTTTTACATAATCATATGTCAAATCACAGCCCCATGCCTTTGCCTCTGCATCACCCTGATTTAACTCTATCTGAATATAAATCTCATCTGCACTTAAAACCGCTGCTGCCTGCTCCTCAGAGAAATCAATACCTGCACCATTTCTGCATACAGCCACAATACCCTTTTCCGACTTTAAATCCACATCCACTTTTTCAATATCAAACGCTGCCTCCGCATAACCTACGGCACAAAGAATACGTCCCCAGTTGGCATCCTCACCAAACATAGCACATTTAAAAAGCGGAGAACGAATGACGCTTTTTGCAACAATGACAGCCGTTTCCTTATCAGGTGCGGAGGCTACGGTACATTCAAGCATTTTGCTTGCCCCCTCTCCGTCACTTGCCAGCATCATCGTCATGTTTTCCATTACAATGTAAAGTGCCTGCTTGAAATTCTCAAAATCAGCATTCTCTGTGCAAATCTCGTCATTTCCCGCCAAGCCGTTTGCCATCACGCTTACCATATCGTTTGTAGAGGTGTCTCCGTCAATACTCAGACAATTATACGTTACCTTTACGATTTCACTTAATGCCTTCTGTATCATAGAAGAAGAAATAGCTACATCTGTTGTCACAAAGTTCAGGGTTGTTGCCATATTCGGATGAATCATTCCGCTTCCCTTTGCCATACCACCGAGATGACAGGTCTTGCCATTCAGCAGGAACTCTACAGCCACCTCCTTTGGAAAAGTATCTGTTGTCATAATGGCATTTGCCGCCTTCCCGTTTCCTGTCTCAGACAAGCCATCCGCAAGCTCCCGCATAGCGGCTTCAAACGGTTCAATCGGAATCACCTGTCCGATTACTCCCGTAGATGCATTAATGACAAGACTCACATCAATATTCAGGCAATCTGCTGCCAGTTTGGAAATTGCTTCAGCCTTTTCTATGCCGTCCGCATTACATGTATTTGCATTTTTAGAATTCACCACCACAGCCTGTGCCTTGCCGACCGATTTTGCAAGATGCGCCTTTGTAACTGTAATAGGGGCTCCCTTTACCTTGTTCTGTGTATAGACAGCCGCCGCATTACATACGCTCCTACTGTATATCATACCCAAATCATTTTTCTCCTTATTCGGATTCAAGCCACAGTTTAATCCGTTTGCCAAAAATCCCTGTGCAGCGCAGACACCGCCATCAATATAATGATACCCTTCATATATTTTCTTTGTCATATGCTATCTCCTCTTTCTCTTCAATATCAAATCAGAATGATTGTCAATTTTTCTGCATCATCTCAATTCCATTGAATCTGCTGATATATTATTGTACCTCTTCCAAAAACCGGTTAAGCCTTGACGCAGTTCTGCCTTTTCCGATTACATTCATAATCGTAAATAAATCCGGCGAATTCTTTTTACCCGTTACAGCCACTCTGACAATCGTACATATGTCTGTAATAGAGCCCTTATAGCCCTCAGGATTCTTCTTGTACTCCTTGACATTTGGACAATAGCCAAGCCGCTCTCCCATTTCCTTCATCTGCCCAAACCAGTTATCGGAATCCAAAAACATATCCTTCTGATATTCTTTGATAACCTCTTCCAGCTGCTCCTTCGTATATTTTTCATCAAGCTCATAAGAAAGAGCGAGCTCATCCTCCGGTACATAGAGATATCCGAATAGCGCAGTTAAATCAGACCACTTTGCCACATCCTTACGAACCTTATTTCCTGACATCTTCCACAAATCTATCGTCTTTAAAAAATCATCCTTCTTTTCTGCCGCAAATTCATACAGCTTCTGATTATAAGTTTCTGCCCATGCCATAATCTTGTCATAACACTGCTCTGTTGTAAAAGTGGAAATCATCTCCTTGCTGACGTCATTCAACTTCACCATGTCAAACAACGCACCTGATACAGGCATCTTGGAAAGCGACAAGGTAAAATCCTCAATCGTCTTGTCCGGATTTGCCATATGCCACTCCTCATAGTTGGAATTTGCAATGGTCATAAGATATTCCAAAACACTCTCAGACGGATAGCCCTGCTCCAGATAAAAGCCTACCGCCGCTTCCGGGTCTTTACGCTTAGACAGTTTTCTCTTTCCGTTCCCCTCCGCCTTCATAATCGGCGAAATATGCACATACTCAGGAAGCTCAAATCCACACAGCTCAAAAAGCTGCTTATGAAGTGGATAGGATGCAAGCCACTCGTCACCACGAATCACAAGATTGGTTCTCATGAAATGATCATCCACCGCATGAGCAAAATGATATGTTGGAATTCCGTCTGATTTTAACAAAACGATATCCATGATATTTTCCGGCATATCAATATTTCCACGGATTGGATCGCTATAGCGTACATACACGCCTGCTGTCCCCGGCGACTTCAATCTTACAACATACGGCATACCGGCATTTATCTTTTCTTCAACTTCTTCATAGGTCAGGTTTCTTGCTACGGCATATTTACCATAGTATCCCAAATCTTCCTTGGCTTCCTCCTGTTTTTTCCTGATTTCATCAAGCTCCTCTGCGGTACAAAAGCATGGGTATGCCAATCCCTTCTTCATCAATTCTTTTACGCAAATCTGATAAATTTCTTTTCTCTCACTCTGCTTATATGGGGCATAGACGGTTTCTCCCCCTGCAAACGGACCTTCGTCAAATTCAAGGTCAAATTTCTTCAGTGACCTTATAATTTCTCCTACACCATCCTCTACCTCTCTCTTTTTATCGGTATCTTCTATTCTTAGATAAAAGACACCGCCACTCTGCTTTGCAATTTTTCTGGAAATCATAGCAGCATATAAGCCGCCGATATGCATATAACCTGTCGGGCTTGGTGCAAATCTTGTAATCTTGGCGCCTTCAGGCAGCTCTCTTTTCGGGAAGCGTTCTTCAAGCTCCTCCACTGTTCCTTTTATATTAGGGAAAATCAATTCTGCTAATTTACTGTAGTCCATGTTCTCTTCACCTTTCTATGTTTTCTTCTGCCAGCTCACAAATCTCTTTCCTTCGCTCTTCCGATAGCGGTATCGGCTCATAAAGCGGCTTACTGAGATAAAATCCCTGCAATAAATCTACACCGCATTGTATTACGACTTTCATCTCATCATATGTCTCAATACCTTCAGCCAACACTACTATATTACTACGTTTCGCAATATTTACAATATCCCGTATCATACTGCTTCTGCCTACATCTTTATCGCAGCCGCTTATCAATGAATAATCTATTTTTATCAAATCCGGCTGTAGCTCAAGCAGCGCATATTCACTGTTATAACCTGTTCCGAAATCATCTAATGCCAGCATACCGTCCCATTTTGATATCAGCTCCTTCTTCTTGTTTATAAAATCATCATTTACCTGTTCGCTCTCTAGAATCTCCAATACTATATGCTGCAAACAGTCTCCACACTCTTTTTCAAGATATGAAACACTTTCCTCATCAATCATATTATTGGGTATGGTATTTAAAAATATCCTTGCTTCTCTTCCGATATTGCCACTATCGACCTGCTTCTTATACTCCTTCAAACCGTAAATCCATGTCAAACGCTCCACTTCATTCAGTTTCGCATCTGCTTTTGCAATACGGACAAATTCTCTTGGTGTATTCAGCATATCTGATATAGGGCGCATAAGTGCCTCATACCCATATATCTCTCCTGTCTTTGCGGAAATAATGCTCTGAAAAGCATACCGGATACTGCCCTCATCAATAATACGATTCAATTCCTCTATACCGGTCACCAGCACAGCATCATTTTTATATGCCTTTTTATCAAACTCTCCTATATTTCCTTTTGTAGAATGTTTTATGGTATACATAGCAAAATCTGCATATTTGATAAGCAAATCACTATCCGTTGCATCCTGTGGATACCAGGCTATACCACCACTGGCACGCATCTTATAATGTGCCCCATCAGGCAGCACACAATAGCTCTCACGCAATTTCTCCTGCAGCCTGTGCTTTATTTCCCGTATTTCATTCTGACTGTTATATCCATAGCAAAACAGAATAAATTCATCGCCCGACAAACGGGCAACGATACTTTTCTTTGACTCAAACAAACGGAAGACCCCTGCCGCAGTTCTAATGTAGTCATCCCCAAAATCATGTCCATAGGTGTCATTCACATATTTCAGATTATCCAAGTCAAACATAAAGCATGCAGCTGTCTTAAGCTTTTTCTTTGCAGAAAACAGTCTGCCAAGCTTATAATAAAACGCACGTCGGTTCAGTAACCCTGTGGTGATATCATAATCACGTTCATATTCTATTCTTTTCATTTCCACTACAGCATCCGTTATATCCTGAGCAAGCCCGATAACCGAGGTCGAATCCCTGTACATATTTAACCGTACCCATCTGGTCTCGCCATTTCGAGCAGCAATATACTCCAGCTCAAGGCTATCACTATCTTCATCTTCATCAGCAAATATCTGACTGTTTTTGACCCGTTCCCCTGTATCTATTTGCCGAAACATATCCCAGAACGCATCGGAAGCCATCGTGATATCCCCTTCACTCTGCACATCAAAATCAAATAGATGAATTAAGCTCTCTCCCACAAAGAAAGCATCTTCAGATAACTCATACATGAACACGCCTATTCCACTGCCTGCCATACTGATAATTTGCGACACGCGGGAAGCATTTCCCATAACTCTTGCCTGCAAATCCCTAACAGACATGGCAAGCTCGTCAATCTCGATAATCCCCGAAGGAACAAACTGTACCAATTCTTTCGTCCCTTTGTTCCTGTCTAATGTATGTATCATCTTCTTAACAGGAGAGTTGATTTTACCGCTTATAATAAATGACAAGATAATACTGACTATAAGGGAGCAAATCAGTGACACCACAAGTGTTTTAATAATTGTCAGATATGCACTAAGAACTTTTTCCTTATCCGCTACACTGATAAGTACCCATCTTTGGTATTTAAAAGGCGAACCACTTTTATACAGATTAATATCCTGAATACTTCCGACACATTCAGTCTTCGTCGAATCAGAAAAATCATACATATTATATTTTCCAGCGGTTCCCTGATAGATTTTTGTTCCATCCTCTATCAGTCTTTTATAAGCCGGACCGGAATGCATCACCATGCTGTATCTTCCATTGTCATCATAATCAACGGCGATAATGTAGCAGGCACTTTCATTCATAAAATCATTTGATGGAATATTTTGCTGAATGGTTTTCTCCAAAAGACCGATTCCGACAACTCCATATACACAGCCATCATCGGAAATCAAAGGAACGGTATATTTAAAGCTCTCCTGTGCAGAACGTGATATTTTTGAAAATTCAGTCCAATGGCCCAGCTGGTCGGAAAGCATATCGGGATTATTTTTTCCAGCTTCTATGGTCTCATAGAAAAATTTGAAGTCCTCCTTGTTCGTCATGTCAACATATAAAGACCACTCATAATCAAGAGCAAGACCCATGTCATGCGAAATCTCCGAGCTTCCCATTTCTATATATATATCACGATTATCAATTTTACTGTTTTCATTTACATCCGTATCTCTTATATAAAAACCCGTTTTCTGCTCGGCACCATTTTCATTATACAGGCCATCGGACTCAAGAATAATAAATGCATCATTAATAGAGCCTTTCCGAACAAGTCCAATCAGACTATCGGCAGACTCTTTAATGATTCTCTTATCCAATTCTTTGTCCATAGCAATATCGGCGGCTGTCTTTTTCTCTTCAGCAAGAATCTGAGACACAATGCCATTGATTTCTTTTACTGTGTCATTCGTATTCAGCATCGCCTGATTCAGGCTGTTCTCTACATAATTCTTTCTATTCTCCGTCTTTTCTGATATAGAATTGTAGGAATTTATCTTCAAATATGAAAACTCACCACTAACTACCAGAACGATTGCAAATATAAGCATTTGCAGAATAACCAGACAAATCATCGGAACAACAATTTTCTTTAAAAGACGTGTCCCCTCCCTGGATGGCATCGCTTTATGGTTATTATTTTCCATTCTACTCATCACTCCTGATGTAGTCCCATATAAAACCGATTCTATTCTGTTACTTCTAAGAAACCGGCTTCAAAATCTGCATACCACATATCAAATGCCGCATCATCAGTATACTCTTCAAGCACTTTGATTCTGTCCTCACCTGCATCAATTCGACTCCACGCTTCTTTATAAGCCGCAGATGCAGTATCCTGTATCGTATTCCCTATATAATCTCTAAGCTGTGCTGACGTTTCAAATACCGGACTTGTATACAGATTACATGTATGAATCTCATCGATAGCCGTAGCGATTGTTCTTTTCATAGTATCATCAATCGTAGTGCCCGATTTGGTGCTCTCAGACTGAATCATATCAAAATCATTTGCTTCCTTTTTCACAGGAAGATATCCGGAGTTGATGGAAAACTGGATATTCCGCTCTGTTTCCGTAAACCATTTCAGGAATACGGCACTTGCATACTCCTCTTTTTCAGTTGATTTTACAATGGACATACCCGCACCCTGCTGGACAATATAGGGCTCACAGCCCTCAAAATTCGGAACAGGCAATATCACATTTTCGATTGCATATGTATATTCATCATTGATTGTAACTTCTGTCGGATAATATATCGCTCCTGAGGTCGAACAAATAAGTGCAATAATTGAACCTATCTTGGCATCATCACTACGATACCTGCTCTCAGCAGTATAATAACCCTTGACATAAGGCACGTAATAATTATCCCATAACCTTCTCATAGTCTCTTTATCAACGCTTGACTTTACGGTTCCGTCTTCATCAGGTGCAGTGAACGCTGCTCCTAACTGCTTTGCGCCAATATTCATATAATTGGCAACAGAGTCTCTTCCAAAGAATGCTTTACCGTCATTTTCCACATCAGGTGTTAAATCATCCGTATAGTTGTAATAACATTCCGCAACCTCTGTAAGTCCTTCCCATGTAGCCATGTCCTCATAAGTTGTGCCTGTGGCATCTGCAAATTTCTGCCAGTCGGTCTGATTAATCATCATAACCTCGGTACTCTTGGCAGTAGGGAAAATCTTCAGGGTCTCTCCTCCGTCAAAGGAGCCTTCTTCGATATATTCATCCACATATTCGGCTAACTCTTCGTCCGTAAAATACTTCTTCAAATCCGCCACATATCCAAGCTCATCTATAACATATGCCGTCTCTGCATATGTTGCAAATATATCGGGCATATCCTCAGCCCCCGGTTCATTTGCCGCCGCAGCCTTTACACTATCCGCCAGCTCATTAATGGAATTCTTTGATATTGCTTCTACAATAATTCCCTTCTCCACACCAACCGAGCTGTTAAACTCTGCGACCATCTCATCAAACTGGGTCTGCTGCACACCGTTATAATAATGCCATATTATTATCGTAACCGGCGAATTCTTATCCAGCAAATTTTCATAATCATCACCCTTTTGACACCCCGAAAGTGACATCAGCATGAATATCCCGACCAACAAAGCACTTATCATTCTGCTTTTTTTCACGATATATATTCCTCCTATTTTACAAATAAAAATCCCTATTAATTAATTTTAAAGTAAAACAAAGGCTTTGTAAAGACTAATCTCTGTAAAGAAGATAGCTGTACATGTCGGCATAATCATGCTTGTTCTGTTTGATAAAATCAATGGCATCTCTTGGATGCTGATTGAGCATACCTGTCAACATATAAGGTACATCATATCCCCATACGGCATCTCCCTGTGCCTTAAGCGGAACCATAAATTTTTCAATAAATTTCAGTATATGATATAAATTGTATTTTGGATTACGCAGGAATCCAAGAAGCAGCTCAAGTGCACAGTTTCCTGCACCCCTTCCCATGCAGCTTACGGTTGCATCAAGCATGGATGCACCATTTATCATCGCTTCAACAGTATTTGCATAAGCAAGCTTCATATTATCATGGGCATGAATTCCTATCTTCTTGCCATACTTTTCCCCCACAGCCACATACTTTTCCGTCAGCTTCTTGATTTGCTCCGGATATAATGAGCCATAACTGTCTACTATATAGATTCCGTCAACATTACTCTTTCCAAGCATTTCAAGAGCCACATCTATATCAGATTCCTGATCCTTTGATATCGCCATTATGTTACATGTTGTCTCATACCCCTTGGCATGTGCATCTTCAATCATCTCAATGGCAGCCGGCATCGTATTAATATATGTAGCAACTCTGACAAGATCTATGACGCTTTCTGATTTATCCAATATATCTTTCTTATAGTCGCATCTTCCTACATCAGCCATAACGGATATCTTAAGATCCGTGTTATTGTCTTCTACGATACTTCTGATGTCTGCCTCATCACAGAACTTCCATTTTCCAAATTTATTAACATCAAACATTTCCTTGGAAGCCTTATAGCCGAACTCCATATAATCTACCCCTGCCTTGAGATTAGCTTCATAAAGGGCTCTTACAAACTCATCGGTAAAATAAAAGTCATTCACAAGCCCTCCATCGCGAATTGTAGCATCAAGCACCTGTATATCAGGTCTATAGGTAATCATATCTCCGCCTATCATAATTTCTTCCTCCTTTAATTTTACATTTGTATTATGATATTATACACACCTATCTTGTTTTACACTTTAACGCGTTGGTGTGTGTTAGCATGCTCTATAGTATACCATAGTCTTTCATATTTGCAAGTGTTTTCATTGAAATTATTGAAATAACATGATACTATCAAATATGTTAAATTACAAGGCAATAAACAATTTGCAGATTTGCAATATTAGTCTGAAGTAAACATGTTTAGGAGTATAATAGCTATGAAGCTTGCAGACGAAAGTATTAAAATAGAAGAAAATCTGGTTTTCGGTGGAGACAAATTTGACAGAAGCTCCGAACACTCACACGGAGACCTGCTTGCCTTAATAGATTTTAAGCGAAGCAGAATCAGCCTTCATAAGAGTGAATTTCAAGGAACAATCAATGCAATGGAAAGAAATACAAAGCTCGCAGGTGCAGGTGTATTCGTTAATGCCGGATTTATCATCCTGCTGATTATTATTTTCTTTGTAACCGAATCAAGCGGTTCGTTTGGTATCGCCTTCCGCGGCATCGTAATTTTAGCGATATGTTATCTTATCTACTCCGAGGTTATCAATATCATAAAATATCTGATACATACAAAAGGGATTTGTATGATAAGCTTTCAGCCATTGATGTCGAGCCGAAAACAATTTATGAAGCAATACTTTAAATCGTATTATAATATAGAAGTACAAAACACAATCATTCTATACAATGGTAATATAACGGTACCGTATTCATATACATGCTGTAGTATATCAGTTCAGTAATTCCGAATGATATTATAATAAGGAGATAAATATGTGGATTGCAGATGGTTGGAAAGACTATGAAATAATAGACTGCTCCGAGGGTGAGAAGCTGGAGCGATGGGGTAAATATATATTACTTCGTCCCGACCCGCAGGTGCTCTGGAGCACCCCTAAGAAAAATAAATACTGGAATAAACTAAACGGACACTATCACCGTAGTAACAAGGGCGGCGGCGAATGGGAATTCTTCAATCTGCCGCAGCAATGGTCAATAAACTATAAGGATTTAACTTTTAACCTAAAGCCGTTCAGCTTCAAGCATACGGGACTTTTTCCTGAACAGGCAGCGAACTGGGACTGGTTCAGTGAGCTTATTCAGAAATCACCTAAAAAGGATATTAAGATATTGAACCTATTTGCCTATACAGGCGGTGCCACCTGTGCCGCAGCAAAGGCAGGCGCAGCAGTAACCCATGTAGATGCATCTAAGGGTATGGTAACATGGGCAAAGGAAAATGCCTTATCATCGGGGCTTGCAGATGCACCTATCAGATGGATAGTGGATGACTGCGTGAAATTCGTAGAACGGGAAATCAGACGGGGAAATCAATACGATGCCATAATCATGGATCCGCCGTCCTATGGCAGAGGTCCCAAAGGGGAAATCTGGAAGATAGAGGAAAAGATACATCCGTTTATCAGGCTGTGCAGCCAGATTCTATGTGATGACCCATTATTCTTTCTTGTAAACTCATATACAACAGGCTTGCAGCCGGCAGTGCTGACGTATATGATTGCTACAGAAATCAAAATACGCTTTGGCGGAACAGTTGTTTCAGATGAAATAGGATTGCCTTGTACCGAATCAGGCCTGATACTCCCTTGTGGCGCATCAGGCAGATGGCAGAAATAAAAAGGATGCCCTTGCAACAAACTGCGCCCATTTATCATACCAACCGGTAATATAAACAGTCGCAGTTTGTTACAACTCTTTGTATCTATTTTCTATCGTTCTTCCATAGGACGATATTCTCTGTGTGTTCCTACATACTTATATGCCGGTCTGATAATCTTGCCCGCATTTACCAATTCTTCGATTCTATGGGCACACCAGCCTGCTATTCTTGCAATGGCAAATATCGGTGTAAATAGCTCGATTGGAATCCCCAGCATGTTATATACAAAACCGCTGTAAAAGTCCACATTTGCAGATATGGTTTTACAGCCGTTTCTTCTTTCGGCAAGAAGTCTTGCAGCGATCTCTTCAACCTTTGCATAAAGCCGGAACTCTTTCTGTTTTCCCTTCTCTTCTGCGAGCTTCTCGGCATATCTTTTTAGGATTCTTGCTCTTGGGTCAGAATTTGTATAAACCGCATGCCCCATACCATATATCAGACCTGAACGGTCAAAACCTTCCTTGTTAAGGAGGCTTTCAAGATACTCCGTAAGTGCTTCCTCGTCAGACCAGTCCTTTACATGTCCCTTCAAATCATCAAACATCTGCTGTACCTTAAGATTTGCGCCACCATGCTTCGGTCCCTTCAGAGAACCGAGCGAACCTGCTACCGTAGAATATGTATCTGTACCCGTAGAAGAAATTACATGGGTTGTAAATGTTGAGTTATTTCCACCACCATGCTCCGCATGTATCACAAGACAAATATCAAGTACCTGTGCTTCCAGCTCGGTATATTTCTTGTCTGCCCTGATAAGTCTGAGGAAATTCTCTGCTGTGGATAAACCTTTTTTCGGATTATGTATCACAAGACTCTTATCATGAAAATAATGCTTATAGCCCTGATAACCATATGCCGCAATAAGCGGAAACTGGGCAATAAGCTCCAGACTCTGTTTAAGCACATTTTCAATACTGATATCATCAGGATTGTCATCATAGGAATAAAGTGTAAGCACGCAACGCTGTAGAACATTCATCATATTCTTACTTGGTGCCTTCAGTATAACATCCCGTGTGAACTTACGCGGAAGCTCTCTAAAGGTTTCAAGGAGCTCTACAAATTCATCAAACTGCTGTTTATCAGGCAGTGCACCAAACATAAGCAGGTATATGGTTTCTTCAAATCCAAACTTACTTCCATGAAATCCTTTTTCCAAATCTTCTACGTCATATCCCTGAAAATACAGATGTCCGTCTGAAGGTACATATTCTCCGTCTATTATATCATATGCCACAACATCGGATATTTCTGTAAGACCCGTCAAAACACCCTGTCCGTTTGAATCACGAAGCCCCCGCTTTACATCATAGGTAACATAGAGGTTCTGGTCTATTCTTCCGGAATCCTTACAGTAACGTACCAGTTCTTCCATTGCTTTATTGTATTCAACACTTCCCTTTTCCAAACCTCTATCTCCTTTCCAAAATCATTCTTCTTTTTCTGCCTTGGCTTAGTTTATCAGAAAAAAATCATATGTGCAAGGAAACGGACAAATTAATTAAATAATTAAACATTTTGCCTTCAATTGATTTAAATTTCAATGATATATTTCTCGTATGCATTTATAACTTTTGTATCCATATATTCAGATTCTCTGACAAAATCCCGTCCATAATTAATGTGAACATGTCCATGTACGAAATACTTAGGCTTATACTCCTCCATCAGCGTCTTAAAGCATCGAAATCCCGTATGCGGCAAATCCTTGGAATCATTTACCCCATATGCCGGAGAATGTGATATCAGTATGTCAAAGCCTTTATTCTTTCTCAATTTAAACCACATTTTACGTATACGTCTTTTCATGGCAGCCTCTGTATACTGATGGGGAGACCCGCCGAATTTGTATTCCATGGAGCCCCCCAATCCCATAATACGAATCCCATTATGCACATAGATGTCACCATCTATACATATGCATCCGTCAGGCGGTGTATCTGCATAGCATACATCATGGTTACCATGCACATATAAGATTGGCACATGGGCAAATGTGGCAAGAAATGACAAATACTGGGGTGCTAAATCACCGCAGGAAATAATCAAATCTATTCCCTCTAACTTTTTCTTATCAAAATAATCCCATAAATATTTGGACTCTTCATCTGCCAGAACAAGAATCTTCATCAAATAACTACCTCAATCCATTATCTCTAAGTATTTCCATACATTTTATGATTTTAGTTCCAGTCTCTCCGGACTGTTTATTCCCTGAAGATTTACTACATCCTTGGCATCATCAATCAAATCTGCCATATCAGGTATAGAGCCTACTACATTTTCCGCAAGCCAATCCATCTTGATGATATCCTCAGGCAGCAAATCGCCTTCATCACAATCCCTTACTACACCCTGTTGCGAATACAGTTTACCATAAAACGGTTTAACCGTACCATCTTTAATCATATTCATCATAAGATTTACCAATCTCATTGTTTCTGCCGGCAAATGTCTGGAGCAGATAATGTCCACAACACCTGAGGACATACCCCACCAATAATTTACTGTCTTGGCAGCCTCATTCTTCTCCTCCTGCTTCCAGTTACCGTCCAAAATAGATTTTACCACTCTTTCGTAAAAAACGCCCCAGTTATAAAACGGCATGGCAAGATTTCGTATCTCACCGTCTCTATTACAATACAAACCAAATTTTCTTGATGCATCCAAAGGGGAAATCATGTCTCTGTCAGAAATATAGGATATCCCTATATTCCTAAATCGCTCCTTCGGATTTGAGCCACGAACCTTCGACCATTCCAAATATACCTTTGCTCTCGGATTTACCATCTTCGCCCCGATTGCAAATGCATTGATATTGGCTACCGTTCCGAAAATAGGATAATCTGCAAGATAGCCTATCCTTCCGTCCTCGCACAGGCAACCTGCAAGAATCCCCGTAATAAACTTGGCTTCATACATTCTGGCATAATATGTCCTGACATGACTTGTTGACATACTCAGTGAACAATTAAGTATCTTGATATCAGGATATTCAACTGCCAGCTTCAGTGATTCAGGCAGCATCTCAGGGCCTGTTGTAAATATTACATCGTAATCTTCTTCTGCCAGCTCATTTAGGCACTCTGCCAGCTTCTCATTATTATCTATACGACTGCATATCGTTGTTGTAACCTTATCCTTATATACCTCTTCCACCTTCAGTCTGCCAAGCTCATGGCAGTATATCCATACGGAATCCTCCGGTGTCTTATCATAGACAAATGCTATTTTAAGCTTTTTCGCAGGGTCCGGCTTCTTGGTAAACAGCTTCTTCTTTGAATCAATCGGGTCCATCTTAGGAATAATCACATTTTCCTTCTTGTGACTGCTAAGCAGTATCTCATCCCATATTTTATCTAAGTTTTCCTTTACCTCTTCTCCGGTCATTTCCTTAAGTGCCTCATAACCATATACACTAAGGAAAACAAGCAAAGCATCATCATGGGTTATCGTCAGGGTTTCTCCGCCCTTCTTTGTCCTAAACGCCTTTTCAAATGCAAGATGGGCAGAATTAAAATCCAGTTTAGCATCATCGCCAAACTCCCCATCAGCGGTTATCCCTATATATTCTCTCAGTTTATCATAGCTTCCAAGCTGCGTAAACATGACGTAATTAATTCCCGTCTGCTTATGAAAATCAATAAACTCAAAATAGATTTTATTTTCCAGCTCATCCGTTTTCTTTGGAATCTTACGTGTCACCATGGCAGGAACTGAATCTGCGCCAAAATATTTCAGCACACTTACTCTCTTGTTCCCCTCAATCACATAAAATTTATTCATATATTCATAGGCCTTAATCGGATCATGTATTCCCTCTTCTAAATGCGAATCACAGAGTGTTGACCACTTAGAGCCAAACTCCGTATTATAATCCAGTATCGGCATAAAATTGCTCGCAAACGCATTTGTTCTTCCTGCTGTTGCAGTACCGACCACCTGGCTGAGTGTAATATTCTGCAAACCAAGGCTAACCTCTCCATCTATATCTACCGACGAAATAATCTCATCAAGCACCGGCAAATATGGATATTCATTCTTTGCTATAGCCGCCTGATAACGCTTCTCCCCAAGCTTCTGCGCTTTCATATATTCACTAGCTGACATAAACATCACTCCTATCTGACAAAATAAGAATTAAGATACAAAGCAGACAAGTCCACTTTGGCATACCGTTTTTTCACCCAATATATTGTCACTAATCTTCAAATAATTCCAGTGTAATTCTTATTTTCATCATTTTAGCTTACTTAATTATTTTTTCAATATTTTTTATTTGTATATATTTCATAATACTATTTGTAATTTTTTTACATTTTGCACTTGAAAATCTATAAAATTTGTTATATTATATAAATATATTATTGCAGATTTCACATAATCCGAAGATGATTTACGGTGTGTGTGAATATTTATATATTAAAAGAGTCTGGTCTTACACTTCCGCCAGACTCTTTTTCCTTTTCTTTTCATATGAATCAAATGTTACCGTAATCTCCGTTCCCTTCCCCGGTTCACTGACAATTCCAATATCTGCATCATGTTTGGCAGCTATATGTTTGACAATGGCAAGACCAAGACCCGTTCCCCATTATTATATACAGCAAGTGCTACCTTGCCACCCTGATTATTATAACGAATGGCATTGCCTGTCAGATTATATACAATCTCCTCCATCATGACTCTGTTTGCCAGTATGTAGGCAGTCTCTCCCTCCACACACAGAGAAACATCATGCTTCTCTGCATTCACAACGAGCATATCAACCGCAGTCCGGGCTATTTTGTACAAATCTACCTTTTCTTTTCAATCAGCTCCGAATAACCGGATATGGATGTAAGCGGCGTTTTCCTCTATGCTATGTTGTATTATAACGCTGCCAGCACATTCGGACAAGTCTGGCATACTGTAATCTGATTTTCCATATCACGGCAGGTCTGCCTTCCTATTACAGACTATATTTCCCTTTGTACAGCTGATACATCGCCTGAAACTCTATATTGTTCTCTTCCTTTATCTGCCCTAAATATTCATGGGTATCAAATGTATCATAAGGAAGCTGAAGCAGTACGGCTGCAACATTGGAGCAATGGTCTGCAACACGCTCATAATTATTAATCAGATTTTCAAGCGCAATTCCCATTTCAATCGTACATTTTCCCTTTTGCAGTCTCTTTATGTGATGCTTCTTAATAACTGCATTCAGATAATCAATAGCTTCCTCCAAGGGCTCTACACGGAAAGCCTTATTCAAGTCATTTTCCAAAAAAGCATCCGTCGTCATGGTTATGATATCTGTAAGTGCATTTGTATAAACACGAAGCTCTGCCATCGCTTTGTCGGAAAAATGCATTTTGCCTTCATTCATTTTTCCGAAAATCTCTGCGATATTGATGGCATGGTCGGAAATACGCTCCCAGTCTCCTATGGAATGAAGTCCCATGGCAACCTTTTGGCTGTCAAGAAGAGACAGTTCCTTGTTGCTCAGCTTTACCATATAGGTACCAAGCTCGTCCTCATAACGGTCAATTACATTCTCCAGATGTTCCACCGCTTCTTTTTTCTCAGGTGTATATTTCTCAAGCATATCTAAAGATAACAGCAATGTCTTTTTACTCAGCTTTGCCATAGTATGAATAACATTTGTACACTGTGCCACTGCAAATCCCGGCTTCTCCAGGAACCTGGCATCCAGATGCTTCAGCATGCACAGTTCATCTGAAGCATCAGTCTCCGGTGATTTGTCCCGAACCGTAATAATCGCAAGCTTTTCAAGCAGCTTATTAAACGGAAGCAGTACCGAAGTAGCAAGTACATTAAACAGGGTATGGACGACCGCAATATCCGCGGTCCCTGTGGCATTATCCATAAATCCGAACTGTACAAATGAATCGATGCCGTAAAAAACTATCATAAATAATACCGTTCCAATAATATTAAAATAGAGATGTACAAATGCTGCTCTTCTGGCATTTTTCTTAGCCCCGATACTCGATATCAGCGCCGTTACACAAGTGCCGATATTCTGACCCATAATAATCGGTATAGCAGCACCAAAGGTCACAGAGCCTGTAGCGCAAAGCGCCTGAAGAATACCTACAGAAGCCGAGGAGCTCTGTATAATGGCTGTCAGCAACGCACCTGCAAGCATACCCATGAAAGGATTTTCAAACATGGTAAGAATGTTGGTGAACTCAGGTACATCTGCAAGCGGCGCTACTGCATCACTCATAGCCTGCATACCAAACATCAGCACAGCAAAGCCCAACAGGATTCCGCCGATATCTTTCTTTTTGCTGCTGTTGCAAAACATCAGAAAAATGATTCCTATTACAGCCAAAATCGGTGAAAATGAAGAAGGCTTCAACATTTTAATCCATATATTGTCACTTTCAATGCCTGACAGACTTAAAATCCATGACGTAATGGTCGTACCGATATTGGCCCCCATAATAATTCCTACCGCCTGCCTAAGCTTCATAATTCCCGAATTTACAAAACCTACCACCATAACTGTTGTAGCTGATGATGACTGAATCACGGCTGTAACGGCAGCACCCAGAATAACACCCCTGATTGGTGTTGATGTCAGCTTCTCCAAAATCTGCTCCAGCTTGCTGCCTGCCGTTTTTGCCAGACCGTCTCCCATGGCATTCATTCCATACAGGAATAATGCCAGTCCACCTAATAATGACAATACATTAAATATATTCATACATTCTCTCCTCACATTTTTCAATCATTACAACTTCACAACATACCTTTTTGTTGCATGTTTTTGTTATACGTCATATCTGTATTACAGCATGACTATGTAAAAAACAAAGGATACAAATGTAAAATCCATGTAAAATTTCACAGTTGGTAAGCAGCGTTTTATATTTTGTTTCTCTAATCTATATGATTACCTGTTATATAAAAAATAACCCATTCCGCAATATTCGTTGCATGATCTCCGACTCTCTCCAAGTATTTCGCAACCATCAGCAAATCTGCTGCCTGCTCTCCATTTGCAACATTTTCACAAATCAACTTAATCAATTCCTGCTTCACAGTGGCAAATTTCCCGCACCCAGACCAAAGCTTCCTTCTCTATAAGAATTGGGAACTGCCAGCAAAGCCTCCTCTGTGGTAGAATTGACACCTGTCGTAGAATCGCTTTCCTGCAATTCAATTTCTGCATTTGGATTGACCTTCTTATACGCCTCAATCAGCTTCTCCATAACAGGCGTTACGGAAGAAGAGCCTGCAACGACAATCTTGCCTGACGCTCCTGATGATGTGAATGTACCTGTATTTGCAATCTCAATATCTCCCTTATTTCCATCTGCATCCTTTTCCTCCACACCTGTAAGCTCAACAAATGCACCTCTTGTACCTGACCCCTCTTCTCTGGTTACAACCGAAATATCCGTTGAAGAATCAAAGCCTTCATTTTCCTCCAAAATTCTTATTTCTCTTTTAAATCTAAAAAAATAAGGAAATTACTGCCTCCCAAATATATATTTCTAAGCTTGAAATTAAAAAAGTATATGCTACAATACAAAATAGCCGCCATTTACTATCGTTAGAGTCATGGAAATATATACATACAAAAGGGGATAATCAACGGATGCAAATCATAGGATATATTCATACGGATTTTTCAGAAAAATTTGGAATTCCGCGCCAGAGCGGTTTGGTAGAAGAGCTTACTGCCACCATAACCTTTTTGCCGGAATATAGACAGCCGGAAGCCTTCCGCGGTTTAGCGTCCTTCTCCCATATCTGGCTTCTGTGGCAATTTCACAAAGCGGAACGTGAACATTGGAGTGCTACCGTAAAGCCACCAAAGCTGGGTGGCAATACCCGTATGGGTGTATTTGCCACCCGTTCTCCATTCAGACCTAATCATATCGGACTATCTTCCGTGAAATTGGATTTTATAGAATATACCAGAGATGCCGGACCTGTCCTGCATGTATCAGGCGCAGATTTGCTGGACGGTACACCTATATACGATATCAAACCGTATCTGGCCTATACCGACAGCCATCCGAAGGCCACCGGCGGTTGGACAAACCGGGTGGATAATACAACGCTTCATGTAGAATGTTCCGATGAATTCATATCAATCATACCTGCCGGCAAACGTAAGGCCCTGCTTGATATTCTGGCCTCCGACCCACGTCCGGGATACCAGAGTGACCCTGATCGCCGCTACGGCATAGCCTATGCAGGATATAATGTACGATTCAAAATAGTCGGAAATATCCTCACAGTGACAGAAATTGCAAAGCTATAATCTTGCTCCTATTGCAGCAAAATTATAGCTTTCTCTTTCTCTCTATGTAATGTTAAACTGATGTGATTCGACTTACTCATGCTCCGGTACTACAGCATAAAACACCAAATCCTCGTCACTTTCGTTAATGAAGCTGTGGCTGTGTCCCATCGGGCAGTAATGGCAGTCACCCGGATTTAGGATTTCCTTGGTATCGTCATATATCATAGTACCTTTACCGCTAATTACAAAAACAATCTCACTGTTTTTCTCATGGGTATGTAATCCGATAGATGCTCCCGGCACCAGTATACCCCTCATAATTTTATTGTAAGTCCCGGCATGCATACGAACCTGAAAGGATTTCTCGCCTCCTTTAAAATTCTTCTCTTCCTTTTCTTCCAGTGTATCAAATACAATCTTCATGGCTCATTCTCCTCTTACTCATTTTAAAAATTGTCCATTGCCCTTCACAGGCTTATATGTCCGTTATATTATGTTCTGTATATTACTATAATTAATCGCTCTTCATCATGCAAACAAGCTCTTAAATAATCTGTCTATGGCTTCCTCTGCATACTTCATATCAATTCCCGAATAATTGATAACCAGTGTATGTGGTACAGCATTTTCCGTCTCATTATAATATTGGCTTAAGCATGATATATGAATACCATTTTCACCGGCTCGTCTCACGATTTCACTGTCACTATAATCAGTATCCAGATTAAGCAGAAAATGAAGCCCCGCATTTTGCTCTTTTATTGTCATGCGATTATAATATTCGTGGTTTATTATGGCATTAATTATTTTATCGCGAAGTGTCCTGTAATAGTTTCTCATCCTGTTTATATGCTTCTCCAGATATCCCCCGTTTATAAATCCGGTCAGCGTATACTGGTCAAAATTTGAAACCGTACAGGCATAAAAGCTAAGCTCCCTGTTATATCTTTCCATAAGAGATACCGGCAGCACCATATAGCTGATTCTTATAGTGGATGCAAGACTTTTGGAAAACGTATTTATGTATATCACCTTATTCATCACATCTATACTTTGAAGAGACGGAATAGATTTACCGATAAGTCTGAATTCACTGTCATATTCATCCTCAATTATATATCTGTCAGTGGATTCTGATGCCCATGAGAGCAACTCATATCTTCTGCTGACAGGTGTTACAAGTCCCGTCGGAAAATGATGGGAGGGCGAAATATGAAGCACATCCGCCCCCGACTCATAAAGAGCCTCCATATCAATTCCCTTTTTATCCATGGCAATATGCCGACATTTAACCTGATTAGCTTGATATATTCGAGATATTTTAGGATAACCCGGATCCTCCACACCATAGCATCGGTCATGTCCCAGAAGCTGAATAATCAGTCCATAGAGATATTCTGTTCCCGCACCTACTACAATCTGTTCAGGTGAAACCGCCATCCCTCTGAATTGGTATAAATAATCGGCAATGGCACACCTTAGCTCATAGATTCCTGACGAAGGTGGTCTGTCAAGAAGCCTTGACGTATCGCCTGCCATGGCATTCCGCATAAGCTTTGTCCAAGTGGAAAACGGAAAATTGGCACTAATCGCCCTATTATTAACAAAGTCCGCAAAATAGTCCTGTTTTAACTGACCTTCTTTCTTTTCGGCAGACAAAATCACCGTATGATTATCACCCGCATCTGAATTTAATTCTGACCTGATTTCATTTTTCAATGACAAGCGGCTCTTATTAAGCGGCATATATTCTTCAAAAGCACCGCCTGCTTCTATCTCACATACATAAAAACCACTCTTGGGAACGGAATAGATATATCCCTCCGCTATCAACTGGCTGTATGCCGATTCAACAGTAATCGTACTGATATTTAAATGCTTTGCCAGCATCCTCTTTGACGGAAGCTTCTCATTCGGAATCAGCTTTCTTGAAATAATATCCTTTTTTATCTGCTTATACAAATATTCATATAACGTATCATTACCCTTATTTTCAAAGGAATATGTCAGCATAGCGCCTCCATCTGACTATAGCAGTCAGCATTTTTTATCTACATCTAATGCGGTCACTTTTAGTATAGAGAGCTTCCTTTTTTTTGTAAAGCTAATTTTACAAATTTTCATGATTACAAATAAGCTCTGTCAAATCTTCAAGCTTTTTCTTTCCAAAGTGTACCGTTTTATCATTGATGACAACACAAGGAACACTCATGACATTATATTTATTTTTCATCTCTTCAAATCTCATTATATCTATCATTTCTGTAGTAATATAATCCGAAAGCGTAGCCAGCCTACAGGCTGCCATAACCGTATCGGGACACATATTGCATGACAAGGTTACAAGCACCTTAATATTAATATTCGTATCTATCTTTTTAATTTTCTTTATCAGTTCATCATCTACATCCGTTCCCGGTCCGGCAGTATTATAGAGTGCCATTATAAAGGAATTAAATTCATGCCCCCCAGGCACTCCATGAAAATATATGCCGGGATTTTTGCCGTTTACTCTGCCTATTTCCATGGCAGGAACAAGAAGCTCCGTTCCGTTTTCCCCAAAAGAAATGTCAGAATAGCTTTCGCCCAATTCCTCGGCACTGTCCTTTATCGTTATCCTGTCCGTAAGCCCGGCTACTTCATTAGCACACTTTTCCATTTCCTTAGAAAGGCCGCTGTTATCACGCCATAGCCTTATATAGCTGTCCGACTCAAATTTTGAAAATATGTCCGTCAGCTTGCCGACAAACTCCTTTGGAACGAATTCAAGATTATCATACTTGTTCGCCTGTGTCCCGTCTGAAAGAGCTACATCCTTAACCTCATCCGGCAGTTCTTGCTTCTCATCAGACTTATTTTCATAACCCGCCGGCTCTCTAATTTCATCAGGCAAATCCAGTCTCTCGCGCAGTTCGGAAATCTCATGTTCAAGAGAGGTAGCGGCTATCGCTCCGTCTGCAACTGCCGTTACTACCTGTCTCAGATTTTTTACGCAGACATCGCCTGCGGCATATACACCCGGAAGATTCGTTTTTCTGTTCATATCCGTTATAATATAACCCTGTTCATCCTTTACCACCTCATCGGACATCCACTTTGTATCAGGGACATAACCGGCAAATACAAATACGCCGAAGCCTTTTTCATCTTTATACTCCGTTATTTCTCCGGTTCTGTTATTTCGGAATCTGGCAGAGGTGAGTATTCCTGTTCCACTTACCTCAATGATTTCGGTTTCATATACTACCTTTACTTTGTCGTGTGCTTTGACCTTATCAGCCACGGTTTTGGCACAGGTAAAGTCCTCTTCCCTTACAACAATCGTCACCTGACTGGCATATTTTGTAAGGAACATTCCTTCTTCTGCCGCTGCAAATCCGCCGCCTATAACAAAGACCTGTTTTCCTGTAAAAAATTCGCCATCACATGTGGCACAATATGCCACTCCTCTGCCTTGAAATTCCTTCTCACCCGCAAACCCCAGCTTACGCGGATTTGCTCCTGTTGCAAGTATAATACCAAGAGCCTTATAGTCACCTTTATCGGTATGAATCGTTTTGATTGCATTATCAAACTCCATATCCGTGACCTTTGCCATAGCAAACCTGGCACCGAAGTTCTCGGCCTGTTTTCTCATATCTGACATCAGTTCAGGACCTGATATACTTTGGATTCCCGGATAGTTCACTATCTCCGCAGTAATATTTATCTGTCCGCCTATCTCCTCTTTTTCCAATACAAGTACACTATATTTTGCTCTCGCCATATAAATAGCCGCAGCAATTCCCGCCGGTCCTGCACCTACAACAATTAAATCATAAAAATTTTTATCCATACCTTTTCCCTTCTACAGCATGCCAACCAAATCAAGACTCGGTTTTAAGGTTTCTGCTCCAGGCTGCCATTTTGCAGGACATACCTCGTCTCCATGCTCCGCAACAAATTGTAATGCATGCACACGTCTAAGCACTTCTTCCGCATTTCTTCCTATATTTCCTGCAACAACCTCGTAAGCTACGATTTTCCCCTCCGGATTTAATATAAAGCTGCCTCTTTCTGCCATTCCGTCATTTTCAATCATAATATCAAAAAATCTTGTAAGCGTTCCCGTAGGGTCTGCCAGCATAGGATACTGTATCTTCTTTATTGAGTCAGATGCATCATGCCATGCCTTGTGTACAAAATGACTGTCGCAGGATACGCTGTATATCTCACAGCCTGCTTTTTTAAATTCCTCATATTTGTCAGCCAGATCCGTCAGCTCTGTAGGACATACAAATGTAAAGTCGGCAGGATAGAAAAAGAACAGACTCCATTTACCCAGAATATCTTCTTTTGTTATTTCCTTAAACTCTCCGTTTATAAATGCATTTGTCTTAAAATCCATAATTGCTTCATTAATCAGTGACATATTTAAACCTCCTAAAATAATATCTGTATAAACAGATTTTTTCTTATTATGTTCGTATTTAATATATCTATTCATTTTATGAACGAATTTAAACATAGAAAAACTGCCTGTGAAATTTATTCACAGGCAGTTAAAACCTATACATTTTTTATTTACATGTCGTCCATTTGTTACACAGTTCAAGAAACATTTGATGAAATCGTGTATCTTCTGTCAATTCAGGGTGAAATGCTGCGGCAAGCTGATTCTTATATCTTACGGCTACGATATGGTTATCTACCTCTGCCAGAATCTCTACATCATCAGCGGCCTCTTCTATATATGGTGCTCTGATAAATTCCATAGGAAAGATTCCAAGTCCCTTTATCTCTCCATCGTGATGAAAGCTGCCTAATTGTCTGCCATATGCATTGCGTTTTACGCTGACGGGAAGCGTTTCAAAATGTCTCCTGTCATCATTTGCAATATCCGACGCAAGAAGTATGAGTCCGGCGCAGGTAGCAAGAACAGGTAAACCATTCTCAATTCTCTGCTTTAAATCATCATACATATCCAGCTCTCTAAGAAGCTTGCCCTGTACGGTACTTTCACCGCCGGGAAGAACAATTCCGTCAAAGGACTGCTCTAAATCCCTCTTCTGCCTCAGTTCTATGGTCTCACAGCCCAAGGCTTCAAGCATCTTTTCATGCTCGGCAAATGCCCCCTGAACAGTTAAAACTGCTATTTTCATATCAGCCACCTGCCTTATTTACCTCTTTCTGCCATAAGCAGCTGTATTTCATCCTCATTAATACCTACCATTGCCTCACCAAGGTCTTTTGACAGCTCTGCAATAAGCTTTGCATCCGTATAATTTGTAACAGCCTTTACAATAGCATTTGCACGCTTTGCAGGATTTCCTGATTTGAAGATACCTGAACCGACAAATACGCCTTCTGCTCCGAGCTGCATCATAAGCGCCGCATCAGCAGGTGTTGCTACACCACCGGCAGCAAAGTTGACAACAGGAAGTCTGTGATTCTCATGCACATAAAGTACAAGGTCATAAGGAACCTGCAATTCCTTCGCCACATTGAACAGCTCATCTTCTCTCATAGCGGAAATTCTTGCAATTTCACTGTTCATCATTCTCATGTGACGTACAGCCTGAACAACATCGCCTGTTCCCGGCTCACCCTTTGTCCGAATCATCGATGCACCTTCGTTGATTCTCCGAAGGGCCTCGCCCAAATCCTTTGCTCCACATACAAATGGAACCTTAAACTTTGTTTTATCGATATGATATACATCATCAGCAGGTGAAAGCACTTCACTTTCATCTATATAATCAATCTCGATAGCTTCAAGAAGCTGTGCCTCTACAAAATGTCCTATACGGCACTTTGCCATGACAGGAATTGATACTGCCTCCTGAATTCCCTGTATCATCTTAGGATCGCTCATTCTTGATACGCCACCTGCTGCTCTGATATCAGCAGGGATTCTCTCAAGTGCCATAACAGCACATGCGCCTGCTTTCTCAGCGATTCGTGCCTGCTCCGGAGTTGTAACATCCATGATAACGCCACCCTTAAGCATCTGTGCCAGTTCCTTGTTCAATTCATATTGTCTGTTCACCATGACTATTTCTCCTTTTCCCTTATTTTCCGTCCATTTTTTCAGGGCATAATGGTACACCCTTGCGGTGTCTCCTTATTTTCCGCCCATTTTTTCAGGGCATAATGGTACACCCTTGCGGTGTTCCCTTTTCTCATTCATTATATCCGTATCTAGCATTATGGAAATAATCATTTTGCAAAATAAGTATATGGTCAAACTGACCATATACGATATATCCAGTCAATATGTTCACTTTCGTTTTAACATTTTTTATGATATTTTTTGTTAACAGGTAATTGTGCCATTACGATTGCAATAAATATAATCACACATCCGACTATTACCGAAAACACCGACTCCAAACTCATAAGAAGGGACGCTATCGTCGGATTCAGTCCCTCCTGTCCTATTATTTGCAGGGTATACCCAACTCCGCAAGAGAGAATTCCTGCATACAAAATAGGAAGCCATGCATCAAATGACATTAAATCAGATGCCAATTTTGAAATTCCGTCAAACGAATGTCTTATTTCTATCATAAACATAACGATACTGCATAATATTCCGCACGTAAAAAACTGTATGCATGACATTCTGACTCCGTTTACAAGAGGTGAATAGTAATCCACCACAAGTATATGTATGGCAAATATCAATGCACAGCTTAAAGTAACTGCATCACACTGCTTTAATGAAATGTCTTTTAATGAAATGTCTCCCGGATACCACATTTCTTTTTTAGAAATATGCCGAGTATCGGTACAATTAATATGTAACAGGCTGTTAAAAATCCGGCTTTTTCTGCTGTAGTTCCCAAATAAAGTCCAAGCTGCTGCATGGTCCTATTTCCTTTCCGCCCTCACTTTGAGCAACAAATGCAGTTCCCCATATAAGTGCCGTTATAAGTAAGAATACTGTATTTCTAATCTTCTTTGTTTCCACCTTTGGTCAGCTCTTTTCTTCCTATATCCATACTTCCCGAACGAAATCCCTCTAAATCGATGGTAATGTATGTATATCCCATATTTTTTATATAGTCCGTGATATCATCGCCATGTTCAATAAGCCTCTTTATATCCGGCTTGTCTACTTCTATCCTGACAAGCCTTCCGTTCACACGGCATCTCACATTATAAAATCCCAGACTTCTGATGTATTCCTCCATCCGTTCCACCTGCTCCAACCGTGTCTTAGTAAGCCTTGTATGATACGGAAACCTTGTAGCCATACATGGTGAAGAGGGTTTGTTTGCGGTCTCAAGCCCAAAATCTTTTGCCAGTTGCCTGATTTCATTTTTAGTCAGATGACAATCTGCAAGCGGGCTTACAATCCCCAATTCCTTCAGTGCCTTTATACCCGGTCTGTATACATGCATATCATCTTCATTTGTCCCCTCCAGTATCATGAACTTTCCTGCATCTTTTTTCAATTTCGTAAACATACACTTCTTGCAGAGATAACATCTGTCAGGCGGATTGTTTTCTATACCTGCTTCTTTTAGTTCATCAACATGTATCATACGCGGCACGGCACCCATTTCTTCCGCCAGCTTGGCAGCCCGTCTTGTTTCTCCGACAGGATGTAACGTAGTGGCTATTGTATATGCATATACGTCTGTACCGTTTTTCTTTGCTGCATTAACTGTAAGCAGGAGCAGCAGACTACTGTCCACTCCTCCTGAAAATGCAACTGCCGTATTCTTTTTTGTATACACATCCAGCTGCTCACACAACAGGCGGTACTTATTCATCAACTCTATCATAGCACTCCTCTAAAATAATATGATATACCTCACCATAGCTCAACCCTGTCCGTCTGCAAATATTTGCCACGCTTTCATATTCAGGATAATATCGTTTATCCCCAACGATATCACAAACCTTGACCTTGACTGTACCTACCGACGTATCAAATTCCCTTATCTCTCTCAAAAGCACTGTGCGCTCCATCGCCACACGTCTAATCCCTATGGTTGTGGTTTCACGGAATATGATACGTTCCATTTCCTCTATCATATCCTTGCTGCATATGACGTTCAGCTGATAAGCAGGTCTGTTTTTCTTCATAAATACAGGTGTGTAATGGACATCCTTTGCGCCTGCCGTCATAAGCCTTTCCATAACAAATCCTAGATTTTCACCTGTTATATCATCAATATTTGTCTCCAGTTTATATATAAAATCTGCATTCCGGCTCGTCAATCCGTCTTGTCCGTCTGTTTCTATAATCATCGCCCGCAAGATACTTGGTCTGCTATATGCCCGCTTTCCGGCACCCATACCGGTTTTCTTTATATAAAAACGAGCCGGCAATTCACTTTCCGTTGCAATAGCCGCAACGATTGCCGCTCCGGTCGGAGTAACAAGCTCTGCCTGTGTATCTGTAATGCAAAGTCTGATATTATGTTTTTCTACTATCTGTGTAACAGCAGGGACAGGTATCGGCAATATTCCGTGTGCACACCTGACGCTCCCCTGTCCTTCACAAAGGCTCGGAACAACGACATCTTCTATTCCCAGCTCATCTATACAAAAAGCCGCAGCGATAATATCCACGATAGAATCAACAGCCCCTACCTCATGGAAATGTACCGTTTCAAGTGTGGCGCCATGTGCCATTGCCTCTGCTTCTCCAAGTATGGTAAATATCTTTTTGGCTATCGATTTGGCGTTTAATGTAAGCTTTGTCTTATCGATAATATCAAATATATCTGCAATTCCACGATGTTCATGGTGATGGCAGTGCCCATGTCCATCATGGCTGTGTCCGTGCTCGTGTCCAAACAGATACTCCATATCATCGTCGTGGTTCTCATATTCGTCAGCAAGTACCACATCAAAATCACAAACATCAAGACCAAGCTTCTTCACACGGTTTATTTTTACCGCAAAACCATCCACAGGCACAGAAGAAAGTACTGTTTTCAGTTGATTTTCATTGACTCCCAAATCAAGCATAGCGGCAACAAACATATCACCACTTATACCTGACAAACATTCCAAATATAATTTTCTCATGTCAACCTCTTTATGTTCAAGACTCGCTCGCGAGTCTTGGCACCGTATTATTTGCAGCAATTCTTAATGCCACTATTCAGACCTCATCAGCATGACTCGCAGCCAGTCTGTTTATCTGTGTGGCTATGTAACCTGCCCCATAGCCATTGTCAATATTGACTACAGACACACCGTTTGCACATGAATTAATCATGGTAAGAAGCGCAGACAATCCATTCATACTGGCACCATAACCGATAGAGGTTGGAACAGCAATAACAGGTTTATCCACAAGTCCGCCCAACACACTTCCTAATGCCCCTTCCATACCTGCAACCGCAACAACACAATTTGCCGACTGTATAACATCAAGCTTCGCAAGAAGGCGGTGTAATCCACTTACGCCCACATCATATATTCGCTCCACATTACTTCCGAGAAACTCTGCTGTCTGTGCCGCCTCTTCCGCAACCGGTATATCAGCCGTTCCCGCCGTGCAGACAGCGATTAGTCCCTTTCGCTTCTTGTCTGTTTTTTCCACCTTCAGAATATGCGATACTTTATCATAAGCAACCGCAGGCAAACTACGCATAACCAGCTCATACTGATGCTCATTTGCCCTTGTGCCGAACACCTCACCTTCAGCTTCATATATCCGCTTAAATATATCAAGCAGAAAATCATCGTTTTTGCCACTGCAAAATACGACCTCAGGAAATCCGTTTCTAAGTTTCCTATGTGTATCCAGCTTTGCAAATCCCATATCTTCAAATGGTTCCCTGCGAAGCATCAGCTCGGCTTCCTCAACAGATATCATTCTGTTTTTTACCTGCTCTAAAATGTCTCTGGTATCCATAAATCATCCTCATAATATATCAGTAAATGTGGATTCATATTCTACACCGATATACTTCAAATTCTCCATTCACGTCTATAATGGCACTAAATTCTCTCCTCAATAGCCTTAATAACTGTCTTTAAAGCCTTTATACGTGCATACTTCTTATCATTTGATTCGAGTACATACCAAGGAGCATATTCGGTATTGGTCTTTTGAAGCATCTCATTTACTGCGTTTTCATACAAATCCCATTTCTCCCGGTTTCTCCAGTCTTCATCAGTAATCTTCCACTGCTTCTCAGGTGTATTCTGACGAAGTGTAAAACGCTCAAGCTGGGTTTCCTTATCAATTTGAACCCAAAACTTAATAATGATTGCCCCCCAGTCAGCCAATTCCTTTTCAAACTCATTTATTTCATTGTAAGCCCTCTGCCAGTCATTTTCCGAGCAGAAGCCCTCCAATCTTTCCACCATGACACGTCCGTACCATGTTCTGTCAAATATTGCTATATGCCCCGTCTTAGGAAGCCTGGTCCAGAAACGCCACAGGAAATGTCTCGCCTTCTCATGCGGCTCAGGACTTGCTATAGGATGTACCTCATAGCCTCTGGCATCAAGTGCCCCTGCAATACGCTTAATATTGCCGCCCTTTCCGGCTGCATCCCAGCCTTCATAGGCTATGATAACAGGTATTTTCTTACGATATAATTCATTATGAAGCTTGCGAAGCTTCTTCTGACATTTATCCAGTTCTGCATTATACTCCTCATTGGAAAGCGTCTTATCCAGCGGTATCTCGGAAAGCTTTGGAATAGGCATAAGCGGAAATACATTCTGAAGGATTGGAACGGCATTGCCTCTGTTCATAAGAGCCGTTTCGATACCCTGATTCAGTATCTCAAGGATTTGCAGCTCCGCCCACTTCTTATCAATGGCATCTATCATATACCAAGGAGCATTAGACTGGTTTGTATCATCAATATACCAGTTAAATGTATCCAGATATTTGTCTTAATTTTTGTTCTGATACATATCCTTCTCGGATACACGCCAACTGGTGCTCTTGTCCTTCTTAAGTCCGTTCAGTCTTCTCTTCTGTTCCTTTTCGTCAATATGAAGAAAGAATTTCATCATCAGATATCCATTGTCGGCAAGCGTTCTTTCAAAACGCTTTACGCTGTCTATCTCACTTCTATAATCCTTCTGCGACAATTCACCCTTTATCTTATCTGTCACAACTTCCTTCATCCAACTGCTGTCCAGAAATGTAAATCTTCCTGCTTCAGGAATTCTGATAAAATATCGATAGAGAAACGGTTTTCTCAGTTCCTCCTCTGTAGGCTCCTTCACCGATTCTACCTTGAAGAAACGAGGGTCCATATTTTTTATGATTCTTCCCGTAACGCTTCCTTTTCCGGCTGCTCCCCAGCCTTCAAAAACAATAAATACGGGAATCTTCCCTTCTTTTACCTTAATCTGATTCTTTTCCAGCTTTTCTCTCTCTGCCCTGAGACGCATTTCAAGTTCATCTTCATCCGGTCGTTTTGGCTTACTCCAACTTTTTAACATCATAATCTCCTTCTATGAAAGTTCAAGATCCGGCTTCGCAAATTCTTTTAATTTATACTCATATGCCTCTTTCATGGCATCCTCATACGGAATTTTATCCATAGGGCATCCCAGCTCCTCCAGCAGGAAATGGACAAAATCAGGATTCTGTATCAAAAGCGGTCCCAGTAAATAGGTGGCTATCAGCCGTCCTGTACAGATTCCCTCATAATCTGTATCAGGGTTCATACCCTTTCCTATTTCCGTCTTACAAAATGTAATATCCTCCGAAATACCATAGGTATGGGAAAACCTGCTGCTGTATCCTATCAGTGTCATATCCCTGAATTTCGCCTTCATAAGATTATTGAAACGGTTCGGTGCCTGTCTTACGGAATAGCAGTCAAAAAATCCAAGTCCTTCCACCTTACTTCCGTCCTCTCTCTGTATATATGAGCCCAGAAGCTCAAGGGAATTTCCCACAAACAGGAATAGCGTATTCCCCTCCTGAAGCATTGGTGCGATTTCTTCCTTATACTGCATAAGACGACTCAGTATAAGCTCCTGACTCTTCTCGCTCATGGAGCACATATATACAAGGTCAATCTCCTCCTGTAAAAATAACGGCTTATCATTTAATTCTGTCGAAACAAATTCCGCATCAGGAAGGCACTGTGACAAATACTTCATATTTCCCTTATCACCAAAGAGCGTACAGATCTCCGGATATAATACTTCAATCTTCATGATTTGCCCTCCTCCAGTCTCTTAATAATCTTCTGTTTCATCTCACAGGACATACCGTAATTCTCGCAATCGTACAAAATATATACTCTGTCCACTCCGTCAAGTATGACATCATCGGCTGCTGCCACTTCACTGGTGTTCACTTGAATTTTCTCCTCAGGAATACCTGCCACAAGACATCTTACCTTATGGTCGTAACATCTTGGTCCTGAACAGATAATCTGAGCCACATCCTCTCTATTAAACTGCTCAAATTCCAAATCGTATATCCAACCTGAATATTCTATGCTCCTCTTCCTGTCACTCAAATCATCCATGGCAAGAATAATAGCCTTTCTGCCCTCTTCATTTGCCACATACTCAAATGTTCTTGAAGAAGAAACCGCACTCTGTCCTTTGCTGAGTGCCTGAATAACCGTAACGCCATTTACGGTCGTTTCATTGTGACGGGAATCAGGAACATGAATCTGGTCAATCAGCTCCTGAACCTGCTCAGGCCGATAACCGATTTCACGAAGAGTGGAAATAACCGTAACCTCATTATAGATGTTGAACAGTGCCGTATGAATAAGCGGATATACGGTTTCAGTATCTCCCTCTCTCATGGTAAGTGTCATATTTTCACGATTGATTTCTGTGGCAAGATATTTTTTATCTGCTGAGTGAAGTCCGCAATTAGGACATACTACATCACCGATATGGTGGTATCTCAGGTAATTATACTTAAGCTTTGTTCCACACTCAGGGCAAAGCTGATAATCGGCTATCAGGTTATATGGCTCCGTCTTATCGTCCGGCTGCATTCCGATTCCGTAGAATACCCTTTGACTGTTTTTCTTCAGCATACTTGAACACAGCTCGTCCGCATTCAGAATCACCTTCGCCGAGTCAGGGCAATACGTGTCTATAACACTGAATATATAATCAGGATGTGCATTTCTCTTTAACGAATCACGAAACAATCCTGTCACTACCAGATAATCTGGATTTACATATGGAAGTATCAGCCGTGAGGCCCTTTCATCTACTTCAAATACTGTCGCATCCACACGGCATTTTCCTGTCCATTTAAGACTGTTTATCACATTTGTCATACAACCCGGAACGATATTGGAACCTGTTCTGTTGCTTACGACTCTCTTTCCCGACTTCTCCAGACAGTCTGTAAGAAGATTGGAAACCGTTGTTTTTCCATTTGTACCTGTGACACAGATAGCAAGTGGCGCCTTCGGTGCCTGTGCCAGAAAATCGGGACAAATCTTCTGTGCAATAACCCCCGGTGTATGTGTTCCGTTTCGTCCCAAAAGACGAATAACCGCTTTACCTAATTTTGCAGCAACAAGTGCCACATGAAATCGAAAAGATGCCATCACTTTTCTCCTTTGCATTTTCTAAAAAAATTCCATGTAATTCTACATCTATATATAAGTATTTGTCAATTTAAACATCGCTATTCGAGGCACATCCATGCGATCTGTTTTTATTTTATCATTTTTTATTTACTATGTAAGGAGGAGAGCATATGGAGAAGCTTTTATATTTTGATTACTGTGCGCTATTCATATTGCTTATCCTTATTACCTCCACTCTGTTTCGGAAAATGCTTCGTTGAAAAGTAAACTGCTTTTTCTTTTCCCTGCTCATTTTATCGCTTATAACAACAGGCTTTGATATATGGGCTGTTGCGCTTGACAATACAGGTGCGGGTCATCTCGCCTTAAAATATGCGTCTCATACTTTTTATCTGTTGTTCCATAGCCTTACGACATCTCCCATCTGATATATTTTCTCAATACCTTTATCAGTACTTCCATATCCAGTGGTTTACTTATATGGTCGTTCATTCCGGACTGCAGCGCCTTTT